>NZ_JALBGZ010000239.1:0-8491 GCF_023006515.1 Bradyrhizobium sp. PRIMUS42 | reverse complement strand
CGCGCCTCGGGCGGACGCCGGAGGTCGCCTCACCCGATCTCGCGCCGGAACCACCGGCCGAAGCGACCGGCGCGACTCAAGCAAAGGGCTTTTCGATTCTCGTCGCCGAGGACAACGAGATCAACGCGCTCTTGATGCGCTCGCTGCTGACGAAACTCGGCCATCGCGTCGTCATCGCCGTCCACGGCGAGGCCGCGCTGGAATCATGGCTCGCCGCTTCATCGGCCGGCACGCCCTATGATCTCGTGCTGATGGATATCCAGATGCCGCAGCTCGACGGCATCGAGGCGACGAAACGCATTCGCGCGCATGAGGCCGCCACCGGCGGCCATCACACGCCGATCCTCGCGCTCACCGCCAACACGCTGGTGGAGGATCGCTATGCCTGCTTCGAGGCAGGCATGAACGGATTTCTGATCAAGCCGCTCGACCGGGAGAAGCTTGAAGAGGCGCTGGCTGGCCTGGCGGCATCACGGCGGCTGGCCGTCTGACCCGGAATTTCGCGGGAACCTTCATCGCGGCGAGCAGTCGATAATTGAAATCGACCGCCTTGCGCGTCACCATAAGCTGGGGGCGTTTTGCAACGAAGGACTTTGCGCATGAACGTGCTTTGCCGCCTCGCATTCGTTGTTTTTCTCGCTGGAATGCCCCGCCACGCCGCGGCCGATACGCCGGAGCTCATCGCCTCGCTCAAGCAAGGCGGCTTTGTCCTGATCTTTCGGCACACCGCCACTGACGACAGCCAAAAGGACGTTTACCCCTTCAAGTTCGACGACATGAGTGCCCAGCGTCAGCTCAGCGAAAAGGGCAGGGACATGGCGCGCCAGATCGGGGCGGCCGTCAAGGAGCTCGCGGTTCCGATCGGGGATGTCTACACCAGCCGGCTGAACCGCGCGGTCGAGGCCGGCAAGCTGATCTCCGGCCGCGAGGTCAAGCCGGTTGACGCGTTGACGGACAGCAGCAACGCCAGCGCATCGGGAATAGCAAACCCGACCGGCGCCAATGCAAAGGCCGGCCAGGCCGTGCGTCAGCTCGTCGACGCGCCTCCGAAAGCCGGCACCAACACGTTCCTGGTCACCCACAAGACCAACATCGCAGACGCCTTCGGCAAGGAGGCTGGCGACGTGCAGGAAGGCGAAGCCTTCGTCTACAAGGCCGGTGGCTCTGGCCCCGCCACCTTTGCGGGACGCATCAAGATTGCCGATTGGGCTGCGAACACCGGCAAGTGACCGATCCAATTCGGCGCCCCGTCGCGACCGAGGCGGGCGTGACTTGCCGCTCCGCCACAGTCCTGTGATACCAACGTCCCGAGAGGTGCGACTGGAGGGCCGGCGACACGTGAGAACATCGGAAGACCGCTCATTCCTCGTCTGGCTTGGCGTGATCTCCGTCGCGTTCGGCTGGCTGCTTTGGCCATTCTCTGGCGCATTGTTGTGGGCCACGCTGCTCGCGATCATTTTCGCGCCGCTCTATCGACGTTGCGTAGAAATGTTCCCGAAATGGCGCAACGTTGCCGCACTTTCCACCGTCGTCGCCGTGGTCGTCATGGTCCTGATCCCCGTCGGGGTCATCATCGCTTCGCTCGTCGACCAGGGAGGCGAGCTGTATCAGCGCGTTCAGTCCGGGGAGATCAATCTGGCTCATCCCCTGCAGCAGCTGAAATCCGCGCTGCCCGACTGGGCTGCTTCGCTCTCGGATCGCCTGGCCGGCATCGATTTCTCGGCCCTGAAGGAGCGCCTGTCGAGCCTGGTCGTCCCGGCCGGCCAGCAGCTGGCCGGCCATGCGATCAACTTCGGTCAGCTGACATTGGAATTCGTCGCAAGCTTGCTCGTGATGCTGTACCTGCTGTTCTTTTTCCTGCGCGATGGTGACGAGCTCAACATACGCATCCGCAATGCGCTGCCGCTGCGGCCGAGCCAGACCGCCGAGGTCCTGGATGCCTTCACCCTGGCGGTTCGCGGGACGATCAAAGGGATCATATTGGTTGCCCTGATCCAGGGAGCGCTTGGCGGGGTGATCTTCTGGCTGCTCGGCCTGACTGCGCCTTTGCTCGCGGGTGCCGTCATGGCGCTGCTTTCGCTTCTGCCTGTGCTCGGCTCCGCGCTGGTCTGGGTTCCGGTCGCAATCTACTTGCTCGTGGCCGGCTCGGTCACGAAGGGCATCATCCTGCTCGCTTTCGGGACCTTCGTGATCGGTCTTGCCGACAATTTTCTCCGCCCGATCCTGGTCGGCCAGTCGATCCAAATGCCGAGCTATGTCGTGCTGCTTGCCACCCTGGGCGGCCTTGCGGTTTTAGGAGCGAACGGCTTCGTCATCGGCCCACTCGTCGCCGCAATGTTCCTGACGGCGTGGCGCATCTTCGTGACCTCGAAGGCGCGGCGGGACGTCAAGGAGTGACCTTCATTCCTTAAGCGGTCGGTCCAGTACCTCGCGCACGCGCAGCGCCAGCTTTGCCTGGGAAATCGGCTTTTCGAGCAGGTCCACGCCTTCATCGAGCCGTCCCTGATGGACCACGGCATTCCTGGAATAGCCGGTCATGTAGAGGATCTTCAATCCCGGCCGGATCTGCTGCGCGCGTCTCCCGAGTTCACGCCCATTGATTCCGGGCATGACGACATCGGTGAGAAGCAGGCTCACCTTGGGCTCCTCCTGCAACAGGATCGTCAGCGCTCCCTGGGCACTCGGGGCAGAAACGACGCGGTAGTTCAGATCGCGCAGCACATCGGACACGTAGGCCCTGAGGTCGGCGTCATCTTCAACAACGAGAATGGTCTCGACCTTTTCTCCTTCAGGCAAGACATCGTCCGGCTCGCTCACGGCCGCCTGGAGCGCGCCGTGGTAGCGCGGGAAATACATCTTGATGCTCGTACCGTGGCCGATCTCGCTATAGATTTTCACATGCCCGCCGGACTGCTTGACGAAGCCGTAGACCTGACTGAGTCCGAGCCCGGTCCCGTGGCCCGGCTCCTTGGTCGTGAAGAACGGCTCGAAGGCGTGGTCGACGACGTCCGCGGCCATTCCGCTTCCGGTGTCGGTCACACAGATGGCGACGTATTGGCCGGGAGACAGCTCGGGATTGAGCCGGCTGTAATCATCGTCGGCCGCGACGTTCACGGCCTCGACCGTGAGCTTGCCGCCTTCCGGCATGGCGTCGCGGGCGTTGATCGCGAGATTGATGATGGCCGATTCGAGATGATTGGCATCGGCCTCGATTTGCCAGAGACCGGCGCTCCCGACCGCCTCGACCTCAACGCGCTCGCCCAGTGTGCGCTGGAGAAATTCCTGCACGCCGTTGAGGAAGTTGTTGACGTTGATCGGTTTCGGATCGAGCGCCTGCCGGCGGGAGAAAGCCAGGAGACGGCTGGTGAGCGCCGCAGCTCTCTGGGCGCCACGCTTGGCATGCGCTAAAGAGCGCTGCAGATTGCTGCTGCCGGCCAAGTGGCGGGCATTGCGCTCGGCGGTTTCGATATTCCCAAGCACGATCATGAGCAGATTGTTGAAGTCGTGCGCGATGCCACCACTGAGCTGCCCGACGGCTTCGAGCTTCTGAGACGCAACCAGCTGCTCCTGGACCTGCTTGAGCTCGTCCTGAGCATGCTTGCGCTCGGTGAGATCGCGGGTGACCTTTGCAAAGCCGACGATGTGGCCTTCCTCGTCGACGATCCGATCGATGACGACCGACGCCCAGAAGCGCGACCCATCCTTGCGCATGCGCCAGCCTTCAGCCTCGAAGCGGCCGTGCTCGGCAGCTTCCGCCAGGGCGCGTTTCGGAACTCCGATTTCGAGATCTTCGGGCGTATAGAACTGGCTGAAGTGGCGCCCGATGATCTCATTCGGTGCGTAGCCCTTGATGCGCTCGGCGCCGGGATTCCAGCTCGCCACGTTGCCCTCGCGGTCGAGCTGGAAGATGGCATAGTCAATGACGGCCTCGATCAATCGGCGGTAGCGTCGCTCGCTCTCCAACAGATCGAGATGGGCCTGCTGACGTTCGGTGATGTCACGCGTCACCTTGGCGAAGCCGATCAACCGACCCTGCTCGTCCTTGATGGCATCGAGCACGACGAGCGCCCAAAACCTGCTGCCATCCTTGCGGACGCGCCATCCTTCGGAATTGAAGCGTCCCGTCTCACGCGCCGTCGCCAGCGCCTTCCCGGGCAAACCCGCCGCGCGGTCCTCAGGCGTGTAGAACACTGAAAACGGTTTGCCGACGATCTCGCTGGCGGAATATCCCTTGAGACGCTCGGCCCCCGCGTTCCAGCTTCTCACGGTGCCGTCGATGTCGAGAATGAAGATGGCGTAATCGACGATCGCGTTGACGAGCAATTCAAGGCGGCGGCCGTCCCCGATCTCGTCGAGTGGCGTTTGGCTCATTTCTGTCCTGAAGGTGCTCGTGGGATGGCCTGCCTAGCTCAACGGCTCTCCAGCAGACATAGTTCCCGGCCAACCTACGATTATACCTTCGCCTGGATCGGCGGAGGATAATGGCTTTGCAGGAGCGGCGACCCCTCATGGGGCATGAGCGAGAAAGGGCGGCGCAGAAAGTTTCTCAGGTGGGACTTGGGCGGCCTTGAATATGGTGTCGGCCTGGGCCGCGCGTTTGCAATGCGGGCAGACGAAGAGATGCGCGATGATCGGGACCGGCTCGTCCGCGAGCAGTTCGGATCGGTACCACCTCATCTCGATATGGCAATCCGGGCAGGTCGGTGCTTCGAGATGCTCGGCGGCGTTTCTGAGACGATCAACCATGGGCCATCAGCGTTTTCGGATTCCATAACGGAATACCCTTGGTCGGTCTGCAACAAAAGACACTCAGTCTGAAATTTTGAAGGCCGTCCACCGACCGCCGCGGCTACAGCCTTCGCAGCGCCACGCTCTCCACCGTGTGGTCGGCGCCCTTCTTCAGGATCAGCGTCGCGCGGGGGCGGGTCGGCAGAATGTTGTCCTCGAGATTGGCGAGGTTGGTGCGCTCCCAGATCGCGATCGCCGTGGCGGTGGCTTCCTCGTCCGACAGCAGCGCGTAGCGGTTGAAATAGGATTTCGGGTTGGTGAACGCGGTGTCACGCAGCGCCAGGAAGCGCTTGATGTACCATTGCCGCAGCGCCGCTTCGTCGGCGTCAATATAAACCGAGAAATCGAAGAAGTCGGAGACGACGGGCACCGCCTTGCCATCGCGCGGCAGCTTGCCGGTCTGCAGCACGTTGACGCCCTCGACGATCAGGATGTCGGGCTGATCGACCTCGGCCCACTGGCTCGGCACGATGTCGTAGGTCAGATGCGAATAGACCGGAGCGCGCACGTGGCGGCGGCCGGATTTGATGTCGGAGAGGAAGCTGAGCAGCAGCGGCAGGTCGTAGCTTTCCGGAAAGCCCTTCTTCTGCATGATGCCCTGCCGCTCGAGCACCGCGTTGGGATAGAGAAATCCGTCGGTCGTGATCAGTTCGACCTTCGGCCGGGGCGACCAGCGGGCCAGCAGCGCCTGAAGCACGCGGGCCGTGGTGGATTTTCCGACCGCGACCGATCCGGCGACACCGATGATATAAGGCACCTTGCGGTCGCGGATGTCGAGGAATTGGCGCTCGGCGTAATACAGGCGCTGCATCGCGTCGACATAGATCGAGAGCAGGCGCGACAACGGAAGATAGATGTCCTCGACCTCCTGCAAGTCCAAGCGGTCGTGCAGCGAGCGCAGCCGGTCGAACTCGCCCGGCTCCAGCGTCATCGGCGTGTCGTCGCGCAGCCGCGACCATTCTTCGCGCGTATAGACGCGGTACGGATTATACTGCTGCTCGGGTGCGCGGATATCCATGACGCGACCTCTCCACTCGACTAGTTACCGCCCTTGCGCGACGCCTTCTCTTCCAAGCCCGACATCGTCGTTCGCTTCTCGAGCATCGCCTCGACCTCTTCCAGCTTTACGCCGCGTGCCTTGAGCAACACAAGGAAATGGTAGAGCAGGTCGGCGCTTTCGGCGATCAGATGCGCGCGATCGTTTTCGACTGCTGCGATTACGGTTTCGACTGCTTCCTCGCCGAACTTCTTGGCGCAATGCTCGGCGCCCTTGTCCAGGAGCTTGCGGGTATAGGACGCTTCGCCACCGGCGGCGGCGCGGGCGTCAATGGTCTCGGCCAGATCGTGGATCGTGAAACGCGGCATCGGAATTACTCGGAAACACGCTTGGCAACAGACTTGGCCACGGAGGCCATTCCCCGTCGCCTCATGTAGCACTTTTGCGAACGGGAGTCGTCAGGCATCGAGGCGCATCGCCAGTCCGCGCCGGGCCATGTGCTCCTTGGCTTCGCGGATGGTGAATTCCCCGAAATGGAAGATCGAGGCGGCGAGCACAGCTGTGGCGTGTCCGTCGCGGATACCGTCGACGAGGTGGTCGAGATTGCCGACGCCGCCCGATGCGATCACCGGAACGGGAACGCTGTCGGCGATCGCCCGGGTCAGCGGGATGTCGAATCCCTGCCTCGTGCCATCGCGATCCATCGAGGTCAGCAGGATCTCACCGGCGCCGAGCGCGACGACTTCCTGTGCGTATTCGATGGCGTCGATACCGGTCGAATTGC
Source organism: Bradyrhizobium sp. PRIMUS42 (assembly GCF_023006515.1). Classification (NCBI taxonomy): domain Bacteria; kingdom Pseudomonadati; phylum Pseudomonadota; class Alphaproteobacteria; order Hyphomicrobiales; family Nitrobacteraceae; genus Bradyrhizobium; species Bradyrhizobium sp. PRIMUS42. The sequence goes on along the minus strand of NZ_JALBGZ010000239.1, from coordinate 1,922 downwards.
GGCCGCCGTGGGTGAAGATTTCCCAGCGGTCGCCGCCCGGGCGCTTCACCCGTTTGGCATCGATCGCAACCACAACGCACTGCTCGCCGAATTTCTCGGCCGCTTCCTTGACGAACTCGCGCCGCGACACCGCCGCGCTATTGATCGAGACCTTGTCGGCGCCGGCGCGCAGCAGCGTCTTGATGTCGTTGACCTCGCGCACGCCGCCGCCGACGGTGACAGGCATGAAGCAGGCCTCCGCGGTGCGGCGGACGACGTCCAGCATGATGCCGCGATTCTCGTGGGTCGCGGTGATGTCGAGGAAAGTGAGCTCGTCGGCGCCGGCCGCGTCATAGGCGATCGCGGCTTCGACGGGGTCGCCGGCATCCCTGAGATCGACGAAGTTGACGCCCTTGACGACTCGGCCGTCCTTGACGTCGAGGCAGGGGATCACGCGCACCTTGAACATGTGTCAGCTCCCAGGCGCGCGTGCGCTGCGGATCAGAGTGAGGGCGGCGGCGGGATCGAGTCGGCCATCGTAAAGCGCGCGCCCCGCGATCGCGCCGGCGAGCCTCGATGCCCGCGGCGTCAGCATCGCCTTGACGTCCTCGATCGAGGCGAGACCGCCGGAGGCGATCACGGGAATCGAGATGGCGTCGGCCAGAGCAATGGTCGCATCCAGGTTCAGGCCCTTGAGCAGGCCGTCGCGCGCGATGTCGGTGAAGATGATGGCGGCAACGCCGGCGTCCTCGAAGCGCTGCGCGATCTCGAGCACCGTCACCTGCGAAGTCTCCGCCCAGCCTTCGACCGCGACCTTGCCGTCACGCGCATCGAGCCCGACCGCGACGCGGCCGGGAAATTTTTTCGCGGCAGCTTTCACCAGCTCCGGATCGCGCACCGCGGCGGTGCCGATGATGACACGGGTGATGCCCTTGGCGAGCCATGCTTCGACGGTTTTGAGATCGCGAATGCCGCCGCCGAGCTGCACCGGGATCTTGATCGTCTTCAGCATCGCCTCGACAGCCTCGGCATTCACCGGCCTGCCGGCAAAGGCACCGTCGAGGTCGACGACGTGGAGATACTCAAAACCCTGCTCGGCAAAGCTCTGCGCCTGCGCTGCAGGATTGAGGTTGAACACGGTCGCGCGCGCCATGTCGCCTTGCTCGAGGCGCACGCACTGGCCGTTCTTGAGGTCGATCGCGGGGAAGAGAATCATGTCGTACCTGCTCTCGTCCCCGTCATGGGGACGGACTTGTCAGCTAAGCACTCCGTCATTGCGAGCGCAGCGAAGCAATCCAGACTGCCGGCGCGGAAAGACGCTGGATTGCTTCGCTGCGTTCGCAATGACGAGATGAAAGCCGTCGAATCCATCACGGTTTCCATCGCAGAAAGTTCGAGATCAGAGCGAGACCGAAACGCTGGCTCTTCTCGGGGTGAAACTGCGTGCCGATGGCGGTGTCCTTGCCGACGATCGCGGTGACAGGCCCGCCGTAATCGGCCCGCGCGAGCACGTCCGCCTCGCTGGCGGGGTTGAGGTGGTAGGAGTGCACGAAATAGGCGTGCTGGCCCTTGGGGCCGAGCGGCAGCTTGTTCAGCACCGGATGCTCCTGCAGCACCTCGAGCGTATTCCAGCCCATGTGCGGGATCTTCAGGCTCTCGTCGCGCGGCGTGATCTTCTCGACGTCGCCGCCGATCCAGCCCAGGCCTTCGGTGATGACATGTTCCTTGCCGCGGCTCGCCATCAATTGCATGCCGACGCAGATGCCGAAAAAGGGCCGCGCCTTGACGCGCACCGCTTCGGTGATCGCCTCGACCATGCCGTTGACGGCGTCCAGCCCGCGGTCAGCCGCTTGCTGCGCGACTTCCAGGCGCTGCTGAAGATGGAGCTGTTCGAGCGACGCGGCACCGGCCTCGTGCCGACCGCCGCGGCGATGGCGCTTTAT
>NZ_JALBGZ010000238.1:0-8495 GCF_023006515.1 Bradyrhizobium sp. PRIMUS42 | reverse complement strand
GGCGTTTCCAGCGACGAAGCGCCTGGGCGCTCGCCGGCATCGCACTGCTCGTCGTCACCGGCGCGGGCTACGTCCTGTGGCAGCAGCGCGAGACGGATCGTCGCGAGACATTGGTAATGACGAGCGCGGCAGATCGCGCCATTGCCGAGAAAAGGTACGACACGGCCATGCGGATCGCCGTGGAGGGCCTGCCACCACCGGGACGTTCACCGGTGGCCCTGGGCTGGTCGACCCGCGAGGTCGGGGGCCTCGAGGCGAAGCTCGCCGGCGCGGCACAGCTCAGCAGACTGCAACGTGTGCTGTCAGGACACACGGATGCAGTCAACAGCGTTGCCATCAGTGCCGACGGCACGCGCATTGTCAGCGGCTCGTCGGATCGAACGGCTCGGGTGTGGGACGCGCGAAGCGGCGAGCTGTTGCACGCACTCAAGCATGAAGGTGGGGTCGGTCGCGTCGCATTCAGCCCCGACGGCAGGCGCGTCCTCACGACATCATCGAGTGCCACTATTGGCGTTGTGCGTTCCTGGGATGCCGTCAGCGGCGCGCCATTGGGCGAGATCAAGATTGCCACCAACGTCAACCACATCACGCGCCCGCTCGCCGGCGTGGCGTTTGGTGCCGACGGGACACGGGTCCTGGTCGTAAAGGGATTCGGACAAGCTCAGATGTGGGACCTCGCCAGCGGCAAGGTCGTCGGAGAGTTCAAGGGTAAAGCTCGCTACGTCGTGAATGCGGCGATCAGCAGCGACGGCACGCGCGCCATCATCACTGGAATGGAAACAGCCCAGATCTGGGACACCGACAACGGCACGTTGCTGCGCGAGCTGACCGGCCACAAGGACTACATTCGTGCCGTTGCATTCAGTCCGGACGGAACGCAAGTCGCCACCGGCGCGGGCGATCGGGTCGCGCGAGTGTGGGAGACAGCCACCGGCAAGCTCGTCGGAGAATTCCCGCGCCATGATGCCGAGGTCGAGGCTGTTGCGTTCAGCGCGGACGGGTCAACCCTCGTCACGGCGTCAGCGGACAAGACTGTACGATTGTGGGATATTGCCAGCGGCGAGTCGCTGCGCGAGCTCAGGGGACATGCCGATGACGTCACGAGCGTCGCATTCGGCAGCGACGGTCGCATCGTCAGCGGGTCGCTCGACCGCACACTGCGCATATGGGATGTGTCGGAGGGATCGCGGCCGCTCCATCATGACGGCCCTGTCATGGCTGCCGCCTTCGACTCGACCGGCTCGCGCGTGATCACGGCATCGGCCGACAAGACTGCCCGCATCTGGGACGTCGCCAGTGGGACGATGATCCGTGAGCTGCCCCACAACAGCCAGGTCGACCAAGCAACCTTCAGTCCCGACGATACGCTCATCCTGACGCTGTCCGAGAATATGGTCCGCATCTGGGATGCCGCGACAGGTGAGCCTCGAGGCGAACTGCGCAACGACAGCGGCATCTTTGGTGCGAGGTTCTTGGCCGATGGCACCAACACGCATGTCGTCCTCATCTTCAGCAAGCACGCGGCGATCTGGGACGCACGCAGCGGCACGCTGGTGCGTGAGCTGAAGAATAACGATGGCAGCTATGGCTCTCCCGCCGTCAGCGCCGATGGTCGGCGCATCGCCGATCGAACCAAAGACCACGCCCGCGTCTGGGACACCGCGACCGGAGCGCTGGTGCGAGACATCACAAGCCCTGGCGGCACGTCGGTGTGGAGCACGGCGTTGAGTCCGGACGGCAAACGCCTCGTCACCGCCGAGTCCAGTGGCCTTGCCCGGGTATGGAACGTTGAAACCGGCGAGATGCTGCACGAGCTCAACGGCCACACCGCCTTGGTTTCGAGCGCCGCGTTCAGCCCGGACGGATTGCGCATCGTCACGGCCTCGAATGACCACACCGCGCAGATCTGGGATGCCGGAAGCGGCCAAACTCTTCGTGGGATCGACGGACATGGTCGTGGCCTGAACACGGCCGTCTTTAGTCCCGACGGCAAGCGCGTGCTCACTGCATCCTCGGACGGGACTGCCCGCCTGTGGGACGTGAGCCTCGGGACCACGCTGCGCGGCGATGCCCTTGTCGGCACCGTCTGCGCGCAAAAGCTCATCGGCGCGCAGAGCTTCACAGCTCACGATGCAATAGACCCGATCCTCGTCGGCCTCGCCGGCGTGAACCCCTGCCGCAGGCATGGACCCCTTTCATCGGAGTACTGGACCGATCTCGGCCATGCCGCCGCCGAACGGTTCAAGAAACTGATCGGGCTCAATTCGCGGAGCTGAAGCGGACCAGCGAGCGCTTGATGAACTTCAGCCCTTGCCCATCGCCGCGATCGCGTCCGCGATTGCGATCGTGCGCCGCGCCATGTCGGCGTGCAGGCGCTCGACCATCGCACCGTCGAGACGGATCGCGCCGCGCGAGGCGTTTTCCGGCAGTTCGAACGCCGCGATGATTTTTCGCGCACGCGCGATGTCTTCTTCGGGCGGCGTGAAGATCGCGTTGCAGGCCTCGATCTGCGAGGGATGGATCAGCGTCTTGCCGTCGAAGCCGAGGTCGCGGCCCTGCGCGCATTCGGTGGCAAAGCCATCGGAATTGGCGATGTCGCTGTAGGGGCCATCGAGAATTTCGAGGCCATGGGCGCGCGTCGCCAGAATGCAATGGGTGATCATCGGGATCATCGCGGCGCGGCCCGGCAGCATCTTGATGCGCGTCTCGCGCGAGATGTCGTTCGGGCCGAACACGAAACCGGAGAGGCGCGTCGTGGGATCGCGCCCGGCGGCCGCCAGCTCTTCGGCATGGAGCACGGCGCGCGCGGTTTCGATCATGGCCCAGACCTTCACGGTCGGCGCCGCGCCAAGCTCGGCGAGGCGACGGCCGATGGCGTCGAGATCTTCGATGCTTGAAACTTTTGGAACCAGGATGCCGTCCGGTGAGGCCTTGGCGGCCATCGCGACGTCATCGGCCCACCACGGCGTGTCGAGGCCGTTGGTCCGGATCAAAATCTCGCGCCTGCCAAAACCCTTGGCAGCGATCGCAGCGGCGATGCCATCGCGCGCGACCGCCTTGGCGTCGGGGGCGACGGAATCCTCGAGATCGAGGATCAAGCCGTCGGCGGCAAGATTGCGCGCCTTTTCCAGCGCGCGGGGATTGGAGCCGGGCATGAACAGATGGCTGCGGCGCGGGCGGGTCATGCAAGCGTTCCTTCCGGTTTCCCTAGGCGGTTCTTGACCGGAGGCGATAGCACCTGGCCTGCCTATTCGAAAGGCTTGTTCGCCCCGACGGTATATGTTTAGGCATAGGCCATGATCGTATTCCCAGAGCATTTGCTGGAAGGCTACAGGGCCTTCGCCACCCAGCGGCTGCCGACCGAGCAGAACCGCTACCGCGAACTCTCGGTGAAGGGGCAGTCGCCCCCGGTGATGGTGATCGGTTGCTGCGACAGCCGCGTCTCACCCGAAGTGATTTTCGACGTCGGTCCGGGCGAGTTGTTCGTGGTCCGCAACATCGCCAATCTGGTGCCGACCTATCAGCCCGACGAGAACGCACATGGCGTCTCGGCCGCGCTCGAATATGCCGTGACGGTGTTGAAGGTGAAGCACATCGTGGTCCTCGGCCACGCGCAATGCGGCGGCATCCGCGCCTTCGTCGACAAGATCGAGCCGCTCACGCCCGGCGACTTCATCGGCAAATGGATGCAGATGTTCATCAAGCCGGGCGAAGTGGTCGAGCAGCGCGACCACGAAACGATGGCGCAGTTCGTCGAGCGCATCGAGAAGGCCGCCGTGTTCCGCAGCCTCGAAAACCTGATGACCTTCCCGTTCGTGCGCAAGGCCGTGGAGAGCGGCCAGATGCAGACCCACGGCGCCTATTTCGGCGTCGCGGAGGGATCGCTGTTCGTGCTCGACAAGGTTGCGAAGGAATTCAGGAACGCGCGCGAATAGCGAATAGCGAATGGCGAGTAGCGAATGGAATCCCCATTCGCCATTCGCTACTCCCTATTCGCCTGTCTTACGCCGCCTGCTTCTTCGCGCTGATCAGCTTGCGGTTGATCAGCACTTCCGCGATCTGGATCGCGTTGAGCGCAGCGCCCTTGCGCAGGTTGTCGGACACGCACCACAGCACGAGGCCATTCTCCACCGTCGCGTCCTCGCGGATGCGGCTGATGTAGGTCGCGTCCTCGCCGGCGGCTTCATACGGCGTGGCGTAGCCGCCGGGCTCCTGCTTGTCGATGACGAGGCAGCCGGGCGCCTTGCGCAGGATGTCGCGGGCTTCGTCCGCGCTGATCGGATTCTCGAACTCGATGTTGACGGCTTCGGAGTGACCGACGAAGACGGGCACGCGCACGCAGGTGGCGGAGAGCTTGATCTTGGGATCAAGGATCTTCTTGGTCTCCGCCATCATCTTCCACTCTTCCTTGGTGTAGCCGTCCTCCATGAAGACGTCGATGTGGGGGATGACGTTGAAGGCGATGCGCTTCGGGAATTTTTTGTTGACCAGCTCCTGGTTGGTGTAGACGGCCTTGGTCTGCGAGAACAGCTCGTCCATGCCGTCCTTGCCGGCGCCCGAGACCGATTGATAGGTCGAGACCACGACGCGCTTGATGATCGCCTTGTCGTGCAGCGGCTTGAGCGCGACCACGAGCTGCGCGGTCGAGCAGTTCGGGTTGGCGATGATGTTCTTCTTCTTGAAGCCTTCGGTCGCAGCTGCGTTCACTTCCGGCACGATCAGCGGCACGTCCGGGTCCATGCGCCAGGCCGAGGAATTGTCGATCACGACCGCGCCGGCGGCGCCGATCTTCGGCGACCATTCCTTCGACACCTCGCCGCCCGCCGACATCAGGCAGATGTCGATGTCGGAGAAGTCGTAATGCTCGAGCGCCTTGCACTTCAGGGTACGGTCGCCATAGGAGACCTCGACGCCGACGCTGCGGCGTGACGCCAGGGCCACGACCTCGTCCGCCGGGAATTTGCGCTCATCCAGAATGTTGAGCATTTCCCGTCCGACATTGCCGGTCGCGCCGACGACTGCGACTTTGTAACCCATCGTTCACTCTCCGATGAAAAAGCCCGTTCCCGAAGCTGACGCTTAAACAGGAAGAGCAGCGCTTCTATGCGAGAACCGGCCTCAAGACAACGTTGGACCATGCCTTAGGGACGTGGATGCAGTCGCCTGAGGCCAGCACGGCCGTTAGCCCCACCCAGATCCATCTGGCGCTTGCAGCCTTCGCCGACGAGGTCGTCGGCACGCTGGCGCGCCTGTTCGCTTATGTGGGGGCGCTCGCCCTGCTTTGCATCCTCGGCCTTGCCGCGCTCGGCCAGCTGCCTGATCTCCGCGACGATGAGCCGACGCCGCGACCGGGCTGGAGTGTGGCCGACCGCTCACGTCCGGCCTTCGCCCTCAGCAGGCTCGATTCATCAGAAAAAACAGCCTCTTACACTATCTTCAGGCATCCCGAAGGCGGCCGCAGGGACGTCATGCGCTGGACCGGCGACGCCGACCAGGTGCTGGCCGAGCTCGATATTTACCGGGAAGGCGGCGAATTCGACGTCACACGTCCGGCAACCGCGGACCTCGCCGCCCAGATGGGCCTGAGCGCGGCCAGCGCGCTCGAGCAAGCCGGGCTGATCGGGACCAAATTCGGCCCCGTCGCCCTGTTCCGGCCGGTCGCCGCAGCGGAGGGAGCACGGGTATGCCTCGGCTACCTCAAGCGCAGCGAGGAGCCCGCGCTGCAAATCTCCGGCTTCTCCTGCCAGGGCGACACCCTGCCCGCCCAGCGCGCGGCCATCGCCTGTACGCTCAACCGGTTGACGCTGCTGACCTCCGGCAACGAGCCGAAGCTGGCGGACCTGTTCGCCCATGCCGAGCTGAAGCGCCGTGCTTGCGACCTCGCGGGCTCACCGGACTGGCTGCTGGGCGTCGCGAACGCTCAATTGCGCGGGGCGCTGTAGGCCGCATCAGGCTCAAGTGGCTGGTATTGATGCAACTTTTGCCGGCGCGCACGATTATTCCGAGCTGGTGTGACCCAATAGACCTAGTTGCGCTCACCCCGGCCGGGCTAGTATGGGATGAAATCGACTGGCGGTGCGCCGCTTGAAGGGGACGTGATGAGCTCGAAATTCTCTGCCAAATTGGCGACCTTGTTTGCAGCGGGCGCCGTGATTGCCATGTCCTCTGTCATCGGTTTGGCGACGCCGGCCTCGGCCGACAACAAGACCAAGCGCTATGACGAGCGCGGCCGGCACTATTACGGTCCCAGCGGTCCCAACTCCGTGTACCAGCAGGGCCGCACCCGCATCTATGTCAGCAAGCGCTCCTGGCTCGACGGCGGCACCGAGGTCAATCCGGGCGACCGCAAGTTCTCTGATTACGCTTTCCCGCCGGCCGTAGGCTACCCGTCCTTCGCCCGCGAGAATCTCAACCGCCCGATCGACCGCCAGCCGCTCTCGCCGCCGCAGGATGTCGGCGGCTATCCGCAGAATTTCCCGCTGTACTGAGCAGCTCAGTAGCGAATCAAAATGGCCGGGCTCACGCCCGGCCTTTCTCGTTTCGGGAGGTGCTGTAGGGTGGGCACAGCGAAGCGTGCCCACCCATTTTTTGCGACTGAGAGAGATCGTGGGCACGGCGCAAGAGCGCCTTTGCCCACCCTTGTATTAGGGCGATCGATTATATTGAGCCGTTCCGTGAGGAATGAATGGCCCAGCCCGGGTGGCCGCCCGAGCTGGGTCGCCGTTCGATCGGATCGGAGCCCACTGAGCGGTGCAAGCCTTACGCGTGCAGCTTCTGCAATTCCTTCAGGATCGCCTCGCCCATCTGCGTGGTCGAGACGGCGGTAGTGCCCTCAGACTTGATGTCGGCGGTGCGCAGGCCGCTGGCGAGCACAGCGGCGATCGCGGCGTCGACCTTGTCGGCCAGAGCGCCCATGTCGAAGGAATAACGCAGCGCCATGCCGAAGGACGAGATCATCGCGATGGGATTGGCGAGGCCTTGGCCTGCGATATCAGGCGCCGACCCGTGCACGGGCTCATACAGCGCCTTGCGCTTCTTGCTCTTGACGTCGACCTCGCCGAGCGAGGCCGACGGCAGCATGCCGAGCGATCCCGTCAGCATCGCCGCGATGTCGGACAGCATGTCGCCGAACAGATTGTCGGTGACGATGACGTCGAACTGCTTCGGCCATTTCACCAGCATCATGCCGCCGGAATCGGCAAGCTGATGTTCGAGCGTGACATCGGGATATTCGCGCTTGTGGACCTGAGTCATGACCTCGTTCCAGAGCACGCCCGACTTCATGACGTTGCGCTTCTCCATCGACGTCACCTTGTTCTTGCGCTTCCTGGCAAGCTCGAAGGCGACGCGGCCGATGCGCTCGATCTCATAGGTGTCGTAGACCTGGGTATCGACGGCACGCTTCTGGCCGTTGCCGAGATCGGTGATGGTCTTGGGCTCGCCGAAATAGACGCCGCCGGTGAGCTCGCGCACGATCATGATGTCGAGGCCCTCGACCGCCTCGCGCTTCAGGCTCGAGGCCTCGGCCAGCGCCGGGTAGCACACCGCGGGACGCAGGTTCGCGAACAAGGCGAGATCCTTGCGCAGGCGCAGCAGGCCGGCTTCCGGGCGCACCTCGTAAGGAACGGCATCCCACTTCGGGCCGCCGACCGCGCCGAAGATGATGGCGTCGGCGGCCAGCGCCTTGGCCATGTCGCCCTCGGAGATCGACACCTTGTGCGCGTCATAGGCGGAGCCGCCGACGAGGCCGCTATCCGTCTCGAACTTGGCGATCCCGGCCGAATTGAGCCAGTCGATCAGCCGCTTCACCTCGCCCATCACCTCCGGGCCGATACCGTCGCCGGGAAGCAGCAGCAGTTTGTGGGTCGCCATGGTCGGATCCTTCTTGTCTACCCTCGTCATTCCGGGGCGCGAGCAAAGCGAGCGAGCCCGGAATCCATAACCACCATCGGGAGTATGGATTCTCAGATGCGCAATTGCGCATCATAGTTCGCGCCAGGAGCGCGCCCCGGAATGACAGGTCGGCCGGAGTGCTAGAGCGGCGTTGCGCGCTTGGCAAGACACCATTGCCGCCGCGCGGCTGTGCAAGGCGAGCGGGTCCTGCCACAGTGCAGGCTGCCGGAGTATCCCTTGCACGCCCCTGATCGCCCCCCGCCCGACGCACATCCTGCGCGGCTGATCCTGACCCTGTCGCTGGCGGCGACGGTGGGGCTGGGAATCGGCCGCTTTGCTTATGCGCTGGTGCTGCCGGACATGCGGGAGGATCTCGGCTGGTCCTACTCGGCCGCGGGTTTCATGAACACTATCAACGCCGTCGGCTATCTGGTGGGCGCGCTTGTGGCATCCCGCCTGATCCAGCGCGTCGGCTGGGCGGCGGCAATCCGCTTGGGAACTTTGGCCTGCGTCGCCGCACTCGCCACCTGCGCGCTGACGGGGAATTTCGTTGCGCTGAGCCTGGCACGCCTGGTCCTGGGTCTCGGCGCCGCAGCCGGCTT
>NZ_JALBGZ010000237.1:0-8499 GCF_023006515.1 Bradyrhizobium sp. PRIMUS42 | reverse complement strand
CGGCCTCGGCGGCGTGGTCGGCGACGCCCTGGTGCGCGCGCCCGCGGTGATTTTCGGACCGGCCGGGACAATCTATCGCATCGTGCTGGGCACGATCCTGTTCGCCGCGCTGGCCGCGACCTTCCTGATCGCCTGCGGTCTTGGCGCCCGTGAGCATGACGACGAGCTCGCGGAGATCGAGGATGACGACAAGCCGCTCGACGAAGACGAAGGGAGCGATCGCGGTTCGGTGTCGCTGGGCTGGCTGTTCCATGCGCTGATGAGCACCAAGGCGCGTCTGATCTGGCTCTTCAGTGCCGCCTATCGCTCGCTGGTCTCGAGCGGACCGAAGACCAAGGCCGTGGCATTCAGCCGCCAGGAGCCGAATCTCGGCGGCGGCCGCGCTGCGCCCTCGATCTCGCCGCAGCCCGAAGACGAGGATGACGAGGACCAGCACGAAGAAGAGGAAGACGAGGAGGAAGAGGAAGAGGAGCCCGCTGCGCGCGCCCCGCGCAAGAAGGCTGCCCCGAAGACCCCTGCCAAGAAATCCTCCGACAAGTTCGACCTTCCGTCGGTCTCCATGCTGGCCGCGCCGAAGGCCGGCGACCGCCAGCCGCTCAGCAAGGCCGAGCTCGAGACCAATTCGCGCTCGCTCGAAGGCGTGCTGCAGGATTTCGGTGTGCGCGGCGAGATCGTGAAGGCCAACCCCGGTCCCGTCGTCACGCTGTACGAGCTGGAGCCGGCGCCCGGCATCAAGTCGTCGCGCGTGATCGGACTTGCCGACGATATCGCCCGTTCGATGAGCGCGCTGTCCGCACGCGTCGCCGTCGTGCCCGGCCGCAACGCCATCGGCATCGAGCTGCCGAACGCGCATCGCGAAAAGGTCTATCTGCGCGAATTGCTGATTGCGAAAGAGGCGACCGACACGGTGGCAAAACTGCCGCTTTGCCTCGGCAAGACCATCGGCGGCGACCCTGTGATCATCGACCTCGCGCGCACGCCGCACATGCTGATCGCCGGCACCACCGGCTCCGGCAAATCGGTCGCCATCAACACCATGATCCTCAGCCTGGTCTACCGGCTGCGTCCGGACCAGTGCCGCCTGATCATGGTCGATCCGAAGATGCTCGAACTCTCCGTCTATGACGGAATCCCCCATCTGCTCACGCCCGTCGTGACCGACCCGAAGAAGGCGGTGGTCGCGCTGAAATGGGCCGTGCGCGAGATGGAAGAGCGCTACAAGAACATGGCCAAGCTCGGTGTGCGCAACATCGACGGCTACAACACCCGCCTGCTCGAATTGAAGGCCAAGGGCGAAGAGCCGACGCGCACGGTGCATACCGGCTTCGACAAGGAGACCGGCAAGGCGATCTACGAGGAAGAGAAACTCTCGCTCGACCCGCTGCCCTACATCGTCATCATCGTCGACGAAATGGCCGACCTGATGATGGTCGCCGGCAAGGACATCGAAGGCGCGGTGCAGCGCCTCGCGCAGATGGCGCGTGCCGCCGGCCTGCACGTGATCCTCGCGACGCAGCGTCCGTCGGTCGACGTCATCACCGGCACCATCAAGGCGAACTTCCCGACCCGCATCGCCTTCCAGGTGACGTCCAAGATCGACAGCCGTACCATTTTGGGCGAGATGGGCGCCGAGCAGCTGCTCGGCCAGGGCGACATGCTCTACATGGCCGGCGGCGGCCGCATCAGCCGCGTGCACGGACCTTTTGCGTCCGACGAGGAAGTCGAGAAGGTGGTGCGTCACCTCAAGACACAGGGACAACCGGAATATCTCGAAGCGGTTACCGCCGAGGAGCCGACCGAGGACGAGGACGGCGCGGTGTTCGACGCGACCGGCATGGGCGGGGATGGCGGCGGCGATCTGTTCCAGCAAGCCGTTGCGATCGTCAAACGCGACCGCAAGGCATCGACCAGCTACATCCAGCGCCGCCTGCAGATCGGCTACAACCGCGCCGCATCGCTGATGGAGCGCATGGAACTGGAAGGCATCGTCGGGCCCGCCAACCATGCCGGCAAGCGCGAGATTCTGGTCGAGGAAGAAGACAGCCATATGTGAGGCAGCCGCCTCAACACATCATTTCACGCGAAATCGTTATCTGCTTTTGCCCGAAATCACGCTAAAAGACGCCCAGCCATACAGGACGACGCGTTGATCAGACATCCGGACATTCGATTCGCTGCCACCATCGCCGCGCGAGGCGCGCGCGTGGCCGGCGTGCTTCTCGTCACTGCCGCGATGGTGACCGCGACGTCGTTCGCGCAGACCGTGCCGGTGCCGAAGCCCGCGCCGAAGGGCCGTGATGGTGCTCAATCCGGAGGCGGTGGACCCGCTGTCACCGGCGCGACGCAGGCGCCGCCGAATCCGGTGATCCCGGATCCGCGCCGCAACGTGCCGAGCAGCATCTTCCAGACCTTCGATGCCAACCAGAAGGCGCAGGCGGCCAAGGTCAGCGCCTACCTGTCCTCGCTGTCGACGCTGGTCGGAAATTTCGTCCAGGTCGGCCCCGACGGCAGCAAGACCCAAGGCGATTTCTACATCCAAAAGCCGGGCAAGGTCCGCTTCGAATATGACGCGCCGAGCCCGATCGACATCGTCGCCGACGGATCGTCACTCGTGGTGCGCGACCGCAAGCTCGCGACGCAGGACGTCTATCCGCTGTCGCAGACGCCGCTGCGCTTCCTGCTGTCCGACCGCATCGACCTGATGAAGGACACCAACGTCGTCAACGTCTCGGCCGACGACGTCTTCGTCAGCGTCACCATCGAGGAGAAGCAGGCGTTGGTCGGCACCAGCCGGCTCCTGTTGATGTTCGGCGCCAAGGACGGCCAGCTGAAGCAGTGGACCGTCACCGATCCGCAGGGCTACGACACCACGATCGCGGTCTACAATCTGGATTCGAGCAAGAAGCTCGATCCCGGCATGTTCAAGATCGATTTCACCAATTACGGCCCCGCGCCGGGTTAAACGCTCCGCTGCCGTAGGGTGGGCAAAGGCGCGGAGCGCCGTGCCCACCATCTCTCACCTCATGGCAGGCAAATGGGCACGCTTCGCTTTGCCCACCCTACGAGAGCGCGACCAGATCCTCGTATTTCGCACCCGAAAAGACGGTGGGCACGGCGCGTTGCGCCTTTGCTCGGCCTCCGAGAGCTTGCTAAGACGCATTTCCCATGCGTTTTTCCCTGACAACCTGGAACATCAATTCGGTGCGGCTGCGCATCGATCTGGTCGCGAAATTCCTCAAGAGCGCGCGGCCGGATGTGCTGTGCCTGCAGGAAACCAAGTGTATCGACGATGCCTTTCCGCTGAAGCGCTTCAAGCGGCTCGGCTACGAGCATGTCGCGCTGAACGGGCAGAAGGGCTATCACGGCGTCGCCATCGTCTCGAAGATTCCGTTCGAATCGAAGGACATCCGCACCTTCTGCGACAAGGTGGATTCGCGCCACATCTCGGTGTCGTTCGGCGAGAAGGCCAATATCGCAAAGCCGCTGGTGCTGCATAATTTCTACGTGCCCGCCGGCGGCGACATTCCCGATCCCGCGCTGAACGAGAAGTTCGACCACAAGCTGCGCTTCCTCGACGAGATGAAGGCGTGCGAACCGCTGCATCCGCGCGGGGAGGATCGTCACATCCTGGTCGGCGACCTCAATGTCGCTCCGCACGAGAACGACGTGTGGTCGCACAAGCAGCTTCTGAAAGTGGTCTCGCATACGCCTGTCGAAACCGAGAAGCTGCAGGCCGCGCTCGAAGCCGGCGAATGGGTCGACGTCGCACGTGACCGCATTCCGATGTCGGAGAAGGTTTACACCTGGTGGAGTTACCGCTCTCCCGACTGGACCGTCGGCGATCGCGGCCGCAGGCTCGACCACATCTGGGTCTCGCGCGCGCTGAAGGATGCGGTCAGTGATTTCAGGATTCTGCGCGACGCGCGGAGCTGGGAACGGCCGTCGGACCATGTCCCGGTGACGGTGACGCTGGAGGTGTGAGGTCCTGCCGTCATTCCGGGGCGCGCGCAGCGCGAGCTATGGTGCGCAATTGCGACCTGAGAATCCATAGTGCGGCAGAGTCAGTGGATGAATGGATTCCGGGTTCGCGACTTCGTCGCGCCCCGGAATGACAGCCCGCTACGACGTCAGCTTCGCACCCGCCATCAAAATATCGCTCGCAATCTGGCTGGAGCGCACTGCGAATTCATCGCGGAGGCGAACCGCGGCGGCCGGGTCGCTTTCGAGCACGCGCTGGAACAGGCTGCGGGCGACGCGGATGACCGAGGAATGCTCCAGCGCGATCGCGCTCGACGGCCGCTTCATCGGCACCACCAAAGCGAGCTCACCGATCAGCGCGCCAGGACCGGCGATCATTTCGGCGCCGGCACCGTCGTCGACCCGGAAGGCGCCGCGTTGGACCACGAAGCCGGCATCGGCGTCGTCGCCGAGATTGAACAGGGTGTCGCCGCGGACGAAGTCACGCTGCTCGGAGCCGATCGCCAGCATGCGCAACGAGGCGTCTCCCAACAGGCGCAGTGTCGGGACTCGCTCGAGAAGCGCTACGTCGTCGTCGATTGACATTCAGATCCGAGGCTCAAGGGCATGCGATCTAAAACGATTCGCACGCCCTTCAAGCGTATCACGGCACCAGCTTGTAGCCACCGGCTTCCGTGACCAGGATTTCCGGGTTGGCGGCGTCCTTCTCGATCTTCTGGCGGAGGCGGTAGATGTGGGTTTCCAGCGTATGGGTGGTGACGCCGGAATTATAGCCCCAGACCTCCTGGAGCAGGGTCTCACGCGAGACCGGCATCTGGCCGGCACGGTAGAGGAAGCGGAGGATGGCGGTTTCCTTCTCCGTCAGCCGCACCTTGCGCGCATTGGCGGCGGTGAGCATCTTGGAGCCGGGCCGGAAGGAGTAGGGGCCGACCGAGAACACCGCGTCCTCGCTGGCCTCGTGCTGGCGGAGCTGGGCGCGGATGCGGGCCAGCAGGACTGCGAAGCGGAAAGGTTTTGCCACATAGTCGTTGGCGCCGGATTCCAGCCCCAAAATCGTGTCGGAATCGGTGTCGTGTCCGGTCAGCATGATGATCGGGGCCTTGAATCCGCCCTTGCGCAACGAGCGGACCACCTCGCGGCCGTCGGTGTCGGGCAGGCCGACATCCATCAGGACGAGATCGGGGGCATTGGCCTTGGCCGCGCTCGCGCCTTTGGCGCCGGTATCGACCGCGGAGGCTTCGAACTCTTCGTGTAGCGATAATTGCTCCACCAACGTGTCGCGCAGATCGGTATCGTCATCCACGATCAGGATCTTGCGGGCATTGGCCATAGGGGGTCATCCTTTTGGGGTCCGACTCGGCGCGCATCCATGCTGCACCCAGCCGTGAGGGAAGTTTAGGGGGTCGCTGTTGTTATTGTTGTTCGTGTTGAAGTAGTGGGCTGTCACCGATTCACAAGCCAGAACCACTCTAACCCAGAATAGCAGGGCGCTTTGATGAATGTCCTGTAATGAATTCGACATCGCATTTTCACATGAAAAACAAAGCAGCTTCAGTTGGTTACACCATGAATCGAAGCGCCAGACCACTCTCCGCGATCCGCGTTAAGCCTGCAGCCGGGAATCCGCGCAGAGGCTGGCTGACGGCGGGATCGCTGACCATTCCGGTGGCGCTGGGGCGGGGCGGCATTCTCGCCAACAAGCGCGAGGGCGATGGCGGCACCCCCAGGGGCAGTTTCCGTCCCAGGCGGTTGTGGTGGCGGGGCGACCGGCACAGCCGGCCGCAGAGTTTCCTGCCGGCCCGGATCATCACCGGAGCGGACGCCTGGTGCGAGGATCCCAGCGACCGCCACTACAATCAGGGAATCCGGCGCGGCGAGGGGCAGGGCGGTGACCGGCTCAAGCGCACCGACCATCTCTATGATTTCATCATCGAAATCGACCACAACACGAGGCCACGGATCGCCGGCCGTGGCAGCGCGGTATTTTTGCACCTGGCCCGCGACAATTTCGGTCCGACCGCGGGCTGCGTGTCGATGACGAAATCTGCGATGCTGCAATTGTTGCGGCGGTTGGGACCAAAAACAAAAATCATCATCGGGTGAGGATGCATGCTCGACAAGGATCAGATCACCGCCGCATCGCGCGTCCTCGTTCAACATTGGCGCGACGGCTCCAAGCTTGACGCGCTGGAGGCGCGGTTGCGGCCGCAGAGCCGCACGGAGGGCTATGCCGTCCAGGCTGTGCTCGAAACCCAGTCGTTTGGAAAATTATTCGGCTGGAAGATCGCGGCCACCAGCGTATCAGGACAGACGCACATCAACGTCACCGGGCCGCTGGCCGGCCGCATCATGAGCGACACCGTGATCGCGGACGGCGGTAGCGCCGCGATGAAGGGCAACGAGATGCGCGTCGGCGAGCCTGAGTTCGCCTTCCGCATGGGGCGCGATCTGCCGCCGCGCGCAGCGCCGTACACGGTCGAGGAGGTGCTGGCCGCCGTCGACAGTTTCCATCCCGCGATCGAGATTCCGGATTCGCGCTTTGCCGATTTCGCCAGCGCCGGTGAGGCGCAGCTGATCGCCGACAATGCCTGCGCGCACCTGTTCGTGCTGGGCGCGGCGACGTCCGCGAACTGGCGGGCGATGGATCTCGTCGAGGAGCGGCCAGTGATCACGCTGCGCGGCCAGCGCTATATCGGCCACGGCAAGAACGTGCTCGGCGATCCCCGCGCCGCGCTCGCCTGGCTTGCCAACGAGCTGCGCGGGCTCGGCATCACCTTGCGGGCAGGGGAGGTCGTGACCACAGGCACGTGCCATCCGCCGCTGCCGATCCAGGCCGGTGATCATTTTGCAGTGGATTTCGGGGTGCTGGGCAAGGTGTCGGTGGGGTTTGTATAGGCAGTCCCCTCGGCCGTCATTGCGAGGAGCCCTTGCGACGAAGCAATCCGGAATCCCTCCGCGGAAAGATCCTGGATTGCTTCGCTACGCTCGCAATGACGAATTTGAGAGTTCGTGCAGGGCGGGCGCCGTCGCTGACGGCTCCTACCTGTGCCCGAAGATCGCGCTGCCCACCCGCACATGGGTGGCACCGAGCATGATCGCCGTCGCAAAATCCGCGCTCATGCCCATCGAGAGATTCGTCAATCCATTGCGCGCGGCGATCTTGGCGGTCAGCGCGAAATGCGCCGCCGGCGGCTCGTCGACCGGCGGGATGCACATCAACCCGGAGATCGTCAGCCCGTAGCTGTCGCGGCAGCTGGCGAGGAAGGCGTCGGCCTCGCCGGGCGGCACGCCGGCCTTCTGCGGCTCCTCGCCGGTGTTGATCTGGACGAAGAGCTGCGGGTGCTTGTTCTGGGATTCGATTTCCTTGGCTAACGCTTGGCAAATGCTCGGACGGTCGACCGAATGGATGGCGTCGAACAGTGCGACCGCCTCCTTCGCCTTGTTGGATTGCAGTGGTCCGATCAGATGCAGCGCGATGCCGGAGTAAACAGACGTTAACACGGGCCACTTGCTTTTGGCCTCCTGCACCCGATTCTCGCCGAATACGCGCTGTCCGGCGCCGATGACCGGCGTGATGGCATCCGCGGCGAAAGTCTTGGACACCGCGATCAGCGTCACGGAGGCGCGATCGCGTCGCGCATCCGTGCAGGCGCGGGAGATTTCGGCTTCGACCGCGGCGAGCGCGTTTGGTGAATGGCCGGTTACCGGCGCAGCATTGGCTTCTGTCATGACGTCGTTTGGTTGTGCTCGTAACCGGAGGTAAGTCCAATTTTACCGAGTTCAAGCAAGAGTTTTTGAACCCTTCGCTTTACCTTGGCCCGCGGGGTGGGTAGCGAAGATGAGAAGCATCAGTCTCAACCGCAAACGAGCGAAACTCAAGCAGGTTCTCGGAATCCGGGCGCGGCTCGCGTTGCTTGCGGTGATTCTGGTGGCGCCCTTGATGCTCGAGCGCATCCGTTCGCTCGAAGACACCCGCGCCCGGCAGATCGCGCAGGCCACGGTCGAATTCACCACCGTCGCAAGGCACAGCGCCGATGCACAGCGCGAGGTGATCTCGTCGGTCGAGACCATCCTGAAATCGGAAGCCTTCATCCGCGCCTCCGCCGGCGGCATCAGCAAGAGCTGCGATGTGCTGCGCGCGAGTCTGCCGTCGAACCTGCCCTGGATCCGCACGCTTTTGATCGCCGGCCAGGACGGACGCATTCAATGCGCCACCA
This sequence comes from Bradyrhizobium sp. PRIMUS42, assembly GCF_023006515.1. Lineage (NCBI taxonomy): Bacteria > Pseudomonadati > Pseudomonadota > Alphaproteobacteria > Hyphomicrobiales > Nitrobacteraceae > Bradyrhizobium > Bradyrhizobium sp. PRIMUS42. The sequence continues at coordinate 304 of NZ_JALBGZ010000237.1, read as the reverse complement.
ACAACATGTATGTTGGCCTCGATCTCAGTGACCGGCCGTACTTCCAGCAGGCACAGGAAACCGGCCGCTTCGTGCTGAGTGATTTCATCCTGTCGCGGCCGGTGCCGACGCCGACCGTGATGGCGGTCTATCCGGTGTCCGCCTTCAGCGGCGTGCCCGATGCCGTCGTGCTCGCCACCGTCAATCTCGACTGGATGTCGAAGGTGATGAGCAATCTGGGTGGCCGCGCCGGCATCACCGCCGTGCTGGTCGACAGCGCGGGCACCGTGCTGGCCGCTCCCGCCGACCAGCACAGTGCCGTCGG
>NZ_JALBGZ010000236.1:0-8523 GCF_023006515.1 Bradyrhizobium sp. PRIMUS42 | reverse complement strand
AGCGCCCGCGTCAGCAGCAGGCGCACATTGGCGTCGCGGTGGATCTCGTCGCGGGTGATGATGTCGAAGGCGAGCGTCAACAGGCCGTCGCCGGCGAGGATCGCCGTCGCGTCATCGGTCTTCTTGTGCAGGGTCGGGCGGCCGCGGCGCAGGTCCGAATTGTCCATCGCCGGCAGATCGTCATGGATCAGCGAATAGCAGTGGATGCATTCGAGCGCGGCGCCCACGAGCAGGGCCGCTTCGTGCGGCACGCCGAACACCGCCGCGCTTTCGACCACCAGGAACGGCCGCAGGCGCTTGCCGCCGTTCAGGCTGGAATAGCGCATTGCGTCCATCAGTCGCTTGGGCCGGGCGATCTCATCGTGCAGGATGTCGTCCGACAGCAGGCGGCCGAGCAGGGCTTCGGTATCATCAGCGGTCTTGTCCAGACGTTTGGCGAAATCGGACGGGGACGTGCCGGTCATCAAGAAGGGCTCCAGAACTAAAATTCGGCCGGACAATCCTTTATGAGACCGCCTCAGTCAATCGTTTGGAAGGCCTAAAAAGTGCTGGAAAACGCCCGAATTATCACAGACTTAATGGCAGGATCCGTGGCTGCGTTTCATTTTGCGCCGGAAAGGTTGATTTGCGCATCGTCAAAATCCTTCTCCTGGTGCTCGTGGTCGCAGCTCTCGCGCCCTATGTGATCGCGCCGTTCTACCGCGCCGGCCATCCCGTTTCGACGCTGATGGCGTGGCGCTCGCTTCGCGGCGCGCCGATGCAGCGGGAATGGATCGATCTGGCGGCGATGTCGCCCTCGCTGCCGCGCTCGGTGGTGGCGGCCGAGGATGCGCATTTCTGCAAGCATCATGGGATCGATTGGGGCGCGCTGCGCGAGGCGATCGACGATGCGCAGGAGGACGGCACGCCGTTCCGGGGCGCTTCCACCATCACCCAGCAAGTCGCTAAAAACCTGTTCCTCTGGCAGGGCCGGGATTTCGTCCGCAAGGCGCTGGAATTTCCGCTGGCGCTCTGGATCGATTTGGTCCTGCCCAAGCCGCGGATCCTGGAGATTTACCTCAACATCGCCGAGCTCGGTCCACAGGGACAATTTGGCGTCGAGGCGGCCAGCGCTTATGCCTTCGGCAAGTCGGCCGCCAGCCTTTCCCCCCGGGAAGCCGCCCTTCTGGCCTCAATCCTGCCGAATCCGGTCAAACGCAGCGCCCGGACCCCCGGCCCGGGCGTCCGGCGGCTGGCCGGGACCTATGTGGCACGGGGGCAGGCGGGCTCGCTTGCGACCTGCTGGCGGGAAAATCGCTGATTTCGGGCCCAATCCGGGCGTATTTTCCGGCCCAAGAGCCTAGCTTTACGGCCAGCCTTCCTCTATAAGCCCGGCCTTGATCGGCATTTCGCTCGCCCCGTTTGGGTGCTGAGCCGTCCTGCGGACGATGCCCTGACAACACCAATCCCTAGAGGATATTGAAATGGCCGTTCCGAGAAGAAAAACCTCGCCGTCGCGCCGTGGCATGCGCCGCTCGGCAGACGCCATCAAGAAGCCGACCTATGTGGAAGACAAGGACTCCGGCGAGCTCCGTCGTCCGCACCATCTCGACCTCAAGACCGGCATGTACAAGGGCCGGCAGGTTCTGAAGAAGAAAGAGTCCTGAGTTAAGGACCTTTTCTTTGGGCAGGATGATTTTGCCTGCCTGATTTCGGCCCATCCATGAGATAGACAGTGACGGCGGCGGAGCAAATGCTTCGCCGCTGCATTGTTCTGTCCGGACATCTTGATCGAGAAGGCGTTTTGCCGATGGTCGGTTTCCCGCTGCTCCTGATTCCGCTCGCGGTGTACAACATCATCGCCTTCCTGATGCCGACCGTTTCATTTACGGACGTGCTGTTCAAGGTTCCGATGGTGTCCGGCGAGGTCTGGCCGGTCACGCTCGCCGATCTCCTGCTTGCGCTCGGCGTGGTGCTGCTGCTGCTCGAGGTGGTCAAGGGCGCGCGGCCCGGATCCAAATTCCTGATGGATCATCTGCTGTCGCTGATCGTGTTCGGCGCCGCCGCTGCCGAATTCGTGATGTGGCCCAAATTCGGCAACTCCACCTATTTCCTGTTGGTGCTGCTTGCGATGGCCGATTTCTTCGCTGGCATCGCCCAGCGCACGCGCCGCCGCGTCACCTATGTCGCCGAGACGACGGTGGCGGCGCCGCGCAAGGCCAAGCGCCAGGCCGAAGCGTCGGGCGAGGATGTGGCGTCCGAGCGCAAGTTCGAGCCGGTGATTGCGCCGCAGCCGGCGCCGATGGAGCCTCCCGCACCTTCGGCGCAATCTGTCGCCGAATCCGTGCTGATGGATCATCCTGCGCCCAAGCCCGTGCAGGGCGCGCCCTCGCCGGAAATTCCCTCGCCACATCTTCAGCCGGGCAATGGCACGCCGTCCTCGCCGGACACGCCGCCGCGCTGATCACGCCACCTGCCGTGTGCGTGCGCTGACGCTTTGCAGCGGGTGCTTGCTGCCATAGGCCATCTGTGCGTCTTCGGAAGAGGCACGGCGCAACCGGCTCGCCTGGGGCAGGTGCTCGGCATTGGCGATGAGCTGGGCGACGAAGCTCGGATCGGGGCGCGGCATTGGCGCCTTGTGAACCCACTGTAACGTCGGCATCAACGGCACCAGGGCCGTGCCGGCCCGCCGCTTTGCCTCTTCCATTCCATCCGCAGTCGCCATCGCAACACCGTTCATCAGGTTGAACTGGCGCGTTTTGGGACATTGGCGCCGGTGCATATGATGGTCTCGCAAGGCCTATGCCGCCCGAGCCTAATCGGTTCCTCGGTAGTTTGGGAACGTGGTTTCCAAATTGTTTATCAACTTTGCCTAGGGTCGAGGGCGAATTTGGCTCTATCCTGTGCCGGCTCAGGACTCCCCCCGCTGTCCCGAAACGAGGCGATTTTGACCCCCGCATTACCGCAAGCCTCCGACATTCTGGCCGCCCTCGGCCAGGCCGTGTTCGCCTGGGACATCGGCAGTGATGCGATGGTCTGGGGTGATCAGGTCGCCAGCGTCTTTCCCGGCATTCCCGCCGAGCGACTGGCGACCGGCGGCGAATTTGCCAAGCTGATCGAACCCGCGCCATCGGTGCGGACCGCCGCGCTGGCGCAAACCTATGCCGTGCATGATGCGGACGGCACGCCGTACCGGGTCGAGTACGGCGTCCGCATGAGCGCCGCCGATCCCGTGATCTGGATCGAGGAGACCGGCCGCTGGTTCCCCGGCCCCGACGGCCGCCCCACGCGCGCGATCGGCTCCGTCCGCATCAACAATGAGCGCCATGCCCGCGACGAGGAGCTGACGAAGCTGGCCCGGCTCGATCCGCTGACCGGCGAGCTCAACCGTTCGTACCTGATCGCGGCGCTGGCCGAAGCGATCGAGGAGACGACCCGCTTCCGCTCGACCGCGGCCTTCATGCTGGTTGGTATCGACCATCTCGCCCGCGTCAACGATGCCTTCGGCTTCGACGTTGCCGATGCCGTGATTCTCGACATCGCCAAGCGCATCCGCTCGCGCCTGCGCGGCGGCGACGTGCTCGGGCGCTTTTCCGGCAACAAGTTCGGCCTGATCCTGAAGAACTGCACCGTCGACGACATGAACGTCGCCGCCGAGCGCTTCCTCGCCGGCATCCGCGACGAGGTGGTGCCGACCAAGTCCGGTCCGGTCTCGGTCACCGCCTCGATCGGCGCGGTCAGCGTACCGCGCTATGCCCGCAACACCGATGAGGCCGTCAATCGTGCCCATGAGACGCTGGATGCTGCCAAGCGTCGCCGCGTCGGCTCGTTCGCGGCATGGCGTCCGGATGCCGCGCGCGACGCGCAACGCCGCGTCAACATCCGCGTCACCGACGAAATCGTCACCGCGCTGAACGAGCGCCGCATCAAGCTCGCCTACGAGCCGGTGGTGTCGGCCGCCTCGCGTGAGCGAGCGTTCCACGAATGCCTGGTGCGGATGGACCAGGGCGACGGCCAGGTGCTGCTCGCACCCGACATCGTGCCGGTCGCCGAACGGCTCGGCCTGATCCGCCTGGTCGATCATCGCGTGCTCGAGCTCGTGGTCGCCGAGCTCGCGGCGGCACCCGACATCTGCCTCAGTCTCAATATCTCGCCTGATACCACCATGGATCCGGACTGGTGGGCGGGAATCGAATCGCTGATGCAGGCGCATCCCGGCGTCGCCGAGCGGCTGATCGTGGAGATCACCGAGACGGTCGCGATCCAGGATATCGATGACGTCCGCGCCTTCGTTGGCCGCCTCAAGCATTTCGGCAGCCGTATCGCCATCGACGATTTCGGCGCCGGCTACACCTCGTTCCGAAACCTGCGCAAGCTCGGCGTTGATATCGTGAAGATCGATGGCGCGTTCGTGCAGAACATCACCCATTCCGCCGATGACCGCGCCTTCGTGCAGACCCTGATCGACCTCGCCCGCCGCCTCGACATCAAGACCGTCGCCGAATGGGTGCAGGACGAGGAAGCCGCAAACATGCTGCGCGACTGGGGCTGCGACTACATCCAGGGCCGGCTTATCGGGCTCGCCTCAGCCGAGCGGCCATGGGGCGCTTCAACGGATAGTGCACTGCCTGCGGCAAGCTGAGGTCCCGAGGGTGGGCAAAGCGAAGCGTGCCCACCATCGTGCGGTATCGTTGGAAAGATCGTGGGCACAGCGCAAGCGCGGCTTTGCCGACCTTACGATCTCCTCACGCCCCTTCATCTAGCGCCACCAGCTCGCGCTTCTTGCGCAGCGACGGCAGCAGCGGCGCGATCAGCAGCATCATTGCGAATGCGAGGCACACCGCCGAGATCGGCCGCTGCACGAAGGTCCAGAGATCGCCCTGCGACAGGATCAGCGACTTGCGCAGATTGTTCTCCATCATCGGTCCGAGCACGAAGGCCAGCACCAGCGGCGCCGGCTCGTAGCCCAGCTTGCGCATGAAATAGCCGATGATCCCGAAGGCGATCATCACATAGACGTCGAACACGTTGTTGCTGGAGCAGTAGACGCCAAGGATCGTGAACAGGATAATCAGGGGAAACAGGATGTTGTAGGGCAGCTTGAGCAGCTGTACCCACATGCCGATCATCGGCAGGTTCAGGACCAGCAGCATGACGTTGCCGATATACATGCTGGCGACGATGCCCCAGAACAGGCCGGGGTTCTGCGTGATCAGCAGCGGTCCCGGCTGCAGGCCGTGAATGACGAATGCACCGAGCAGCAGCGCCATCACCACATTCGGCGGAATGCCGAGCGTCATCAGCGGAATGAAGGCGCCTCCCGCCGCGGCGTTGTTCGCCGATTCCGGCCCCGCGACGCCTTCGATCGCGCCGTGGCCGAAACGCCCAGGCGTCTTCGACAGCCGCTTCTCCAGCGCGTAAGAGGCGAATGACGCCACCACCGCGCCGCCGCCCGGGAGGATGCCGAGGAAGAAGCCGAGGATGGTGCCGCGGCTGACCGGCCCTGCGCTCGCCTTCCAGTCCTCCTTGGTGGGCAGGAGATGGGTGATCTTGGTGTTGATGATGTCGCGCTTGATCGCCTGCTCGGTGTTGAGCAGCACCTCGGCAACGCCGAACAGGCCCATCACGACGGGCACGAGCCCAATGCCGTCGATCAGCTCCATGCGGCCGAAGGTCAGACGCGGCTGCGCCGTGATGCTGTCGAGCCCGATCAGTCCGAGCACGACGCCGATGCACGCCATCAGCAGCGCCTTCGGCATCGATCCCTGGGTCAGGAAGGTGAGCACCACGAGGCCGAGCACCATCAGGCTGAAATATTCGGCCGGGCCAAATGCGATGGCGACGCTGGCAAGCTTCGGCGCGACCAGCATCAAGGCGATCAGTGCAAACGTGCCGGCGATGAAGGAGCCGAAGGCGGAGATGCCGAGTGCAGGGCCCGCCCGGCCCTGCTTCGCCATCTGGTGGCCGTCGATGCAGGTGACGACGGAGGCCGCCTCGCCGGGGATGTTGACCAGGATCGAGGTGGTCGAGCCGCCATACATCGAGCCGTAATAGATGCCGGCCATCATGATGATGCCGGATTCCGGCGTCCCCGACAGCGTCACCGGCAGCAGCAGCGACATCGCCGAGATCGGTCCGATCCCCGGCAGCACGCCGACCAGCGTGCCGATGAAGACGCCGATGAAACAGTACAGCAGGTTGACCGGAAGCAGCGCGACGCCGAATCCATGCGCGACATTGACAAGCGTATCCATGCGATCAACCGATCCCGAACAGGCCCGAGGGCAACTGGATCAACAGCAGCCGCTTGAGCACCCACCACATGCCCATGGGCACCAGCACGGCAACCGGAATCGCCAGCGTCCAGCGGACGGGATCGATCAACCGCAACAGCAGCAGCATCAACGGGATCGACGCCAGCAGGAAACCGAGTGGCTCGAGTGCGATGGAGAATGCCACGAGACAGGCAATCACCAGGAGCGGCTTGCCCCAGCGCACATTTTCCCAGCGCGAGGCCAGCGTGGGCCCACCTTCGGTGATCGCCGAGACGATGATGGAGCCTGCGAACACGCACATCAGAACGCCCGTGTAGAACAGCACATAGCCGGAGCCGGGATCGTTGATGGTGCCGAGCTTGAGCTTCAGGCCGGACCAGATCACGAAGCCGCCGAGCGCAAGCCCGATCACACCGCCCCAGAGTTCGGAATTGCTGAGACGGAGTTTGACGTTGGTTTGATCGTTCATATGAAGCACCTCTCGGCCATCGTCACCCCGAGGTGGCCGCTTCTTGGCGGTCCTCGAAGGGCGGCGGTGCCCCGATCCATCCTTCGAGGCGGGCCGCAAGTGCAGCTCGCACCTCAGGATGACGTCAACATGTTTGGCGATACGACTCTACTCTTTCACTTCTTCGCCAGCCCGAGGCTGTCGATCACCTTGCGCTCGGACTCCGTGACTTCGACGACGAACTTCTTGTAGTCCTCGGTGTTCTTGTAGTTCGGCACCATGTCGTATTTGGCGAGCGTTGCCACGACGGCCGGGTCCTCGACTGCCTTCTTGAAGGCATCGTGCAGCTTCGCGACGATCTTCGGATCCAGGCCTTTCGGGCCGGCGATGCCGAACGGGGAGTCATAGACCATGGGATAACCGAGCTCTTTCAGCGTCGGCGCGTCGGGATAGTTCGGCGAGCGTGAGCCGGTCCACACCATCAACAGCCGCAGCTTGCCGGCATCGACCAGCGGTCGCCATCCCGTGGAGTCTGCCTGAAGCATCGTGTGTTGTCCCAGCACCGCAGCGTTGGTCTCCGCGCCGCCCTTGAAGGGGACTTGCGTCAGCTTGATGCCGGACATCCCGGCGATCTGCTCCATGCCGATATGCAGCGAGGTGCCGGCGCCCGGCGTGGCGTAGGTCACCTTGCCGGGGTTCGCCTTCGCGAACTCCACCACGTCCTTCCAGCTCTTGAACTGCGACTCTGCGCTGGTGGTCACACCGAAGGTGTAGCCGGTGAGGTGGATGATGTAGGTAAAGTCCTTTGCAGGATCCCACGACACTTCCTGCATCAAGGGCAGACGGAAGACAGTGATCGGAATCTGAGAAATGGTGTAGCCGTCCGGCTTCGCCGCCGCTGCCATGGTCGCCGGTCCCACCGTGCCGCCGCCGCCGGCCTTGTTGTCGATCACGATCGGCTGCCCCAGCACCTTCGCGGCGCTGTCGGCGATGGCGCGCATCGAGATATCGGTCGATCCGCCGGCCGGCCATGGCACGATCAGCGTGATCGGCTTGCTGGGATAGTCCTGCGCACCGGCGGCAGTCGGGAGCAATGCGCCCATGACAGCGTGCATCGCGGCAAATGCGATCGTCTTCAGCCCGTATCGCGACATCGAAATCCCTCCCTCGCGGCAGTCTCCTAGGACCGCCGTTTTCGTTCTTGTGGGGCGATTGTTCCCGAAATCACGGGAGAAGAAAAGCGCCATTGCGCGTCTGCAGGGCGGGGGGGCGAGAAGCCAATCCGCGGGAAACGATGCGTGCGACAATTCGTCGTTTGAAAGCGTGCCGAGATACGGAATTTAGGGGAGTCGAAGCGCGCTACGCCACGCGCCGGACCCTGTTCAGCGTCTCGATGGTGCGGCCGACCTCCGATGCGGGGCACGGCTTGCCGAAGTAATAGCCTTGGACGGCGGTGCAGCCGCATTCGCGGACGAAGTCGAGTTGCTCCTCGGTCTCCACACCCTCCGCCGTCGTCTCGACGCCGAGCACGGAACCGAGGCTTGCGATGGTGCGGACGATGGCCACGCTCTCCGGGCTTTCGCCGAGCGTGCCGACGAAGGAGCGGTCGATCTTGATGCGGTCGAACGGAAATTTACGCAGATAGCTCAGCGAGGAATAGCCGACGCCGAAATCGTCGAGGCTGACGCGTACTCCCAGCGCTCGGAGCTGGTGCAGGATTTCGATCGTTGCCTCGCTGTCATCGAGCAGCGCCGTCTCGGTGACCTCGAGCTCGAGCCGCTGCGGCGGCAGGCCGGCCTCCGCCAGCGCGCTCGCGACCAT
>NZ_JALBGZ010000235.1:0-8537 GCF_023006515.1 Bradyrhizobium sp. PRIMUS42 | reverse complement strand
CCCGCCAGCGCATGCGCCGCGCCGAGGCCGGCGGCACCAGCGCCGATGATCGCGACGTCGACGGAGGAGGGGAGGGACATGGGTGGGCTCTAGCACGTTCGCTGGAGGGCCACCACAAACGAGCTGTCATCACCCGCCTTGTGCGCAATTGCGCACTGGAGTGGGTGATCCAGAGACGGTCTCGTAGGGTGGGCAAAGGCGCCTTTGCGCCGTGCCCACCATCTCTGGTCAATCGCGATAGAAGTGGTGGGCACGCTGTCGCTTTGCCCACCCTACGGCACTGCGGCGGGCAGTGGCCCTTACGCCACTGCTTCCTTGGCCTTCTCCGCGCGCTTGCGCTCGTTCGGGTCGAGGTGCTTTTTGCGCAGGCGGATCGACTTCGGCGTGACCTCGACGAGCTCGTCGTCCTCGATATAGGCGAGCGCCTTTTCCAAAGTCATGCGGATCGGCGGGGTCAGGCGCACGGCTTCGTCCTTGGAGGTCGTGCGGATGTTGGTGAGCTGCTTGCCCTTGAGCACGTTGATCTCGAGGTCGTTGTCGCGGGTGTGCTCGCCGACGATCATGCCCTTGTAGACCTTCCAGCCCGGCTCGATCATCATCGGGCCGCGGTCCTCCAGCTTGAACATGGCGTAGGCCACCGCTTCGCCCTGGTCATTGGAGATCAAGACGCCGTTGCGGCGACCCTGGATCTCGCCCTTGTACGGCGCATAGCCGTGGAACAGGCGGTTCATGATCGCGGTGCCGCGGGTGTCGGTGAGCAGTTCGCCCTGGTAGCCAATCAGGCCGCGGGTCGGCGCGTAGAAGACCAGGCGCTGGCGGTTGCCGCCCGAGGGCTTCATCTCGATCAGCTCGGACTTGCGTTCGCTCATCTTCTGCACGACGACGCCGGAGTGCTCCTCGTCGACGTCGATCACGACTTCCTCGATCGGCTCCATGGTGGCGCCGGTTGCTTCGTCCTTCTGGTAGACGACGCGGGGACGCGACACCGAGAGCTCAAATCCTTCGCGGCGCATGGTCTCGATCAGGATCGCGAGCTGCAATTCGCCGCGGCCCGACACTTCCATCGCGTCCTTGTCGGAAGCTTCGACCACGCGCAGCGCGACATTGCCTTCGGCCTCGCGCAGCAGACGGTCGCGGATCATGCGGCTCGTCACCTTGTCGCCTTCGGTGCCGGCGAGCGGGGAGTTGTTGACGATAAAGGACATCGACACGGTCGGCGGGTCGATCGGCTGTGCCGGCAGCGGCACTTCGACGGTCGGATCGCAGAAGGTGTCGGCAACGGTGCCCTTGGTCAGGCCCGCGATGGCGACGATGTCGCCGGCTTCGGCTTCATCGAGCGGCGTGCGCTCGAGACCGCGAAATGCCAGGATCTTGGTGATGCGGCCGGACTCGACCAGCTTGCCCTCGGCGTTGAGCACCTTGACCTGCTGGTTCGGCTTGAGCACGCCGGACGAGATACGGCCTGTGATGATGCGGCCGAGATAGGGATTGGCCTCCAGGATGGTGCCGATCATCCTGAACGGACCTTCCTCGACCTTCGGCGCCGAGACGTGGTTCAGGATCAGGTCGAACAGCGGCTCCATGCCCTTGTCCTTCGGGCCTTCAGGGCTTTCGGCCATCCAGCCCTGCTTCGCCGACCCGTACAGGATCGGAAAGTCGAGCTGCTCCTCGCTCGCGTCGAGCGCCGCGAACAGGTCGAACACCTCGTTGATGACTTCGGTCGGGCGCGCGTCGGGGCGATCGACCTTGTTGATGACGACGATCGGCTTGAGGCCGACCTTGAGTGCCTTGGAGACCACGAACTTGGTTTGCGGCAGCGGACCTTCGGCGGCGTCGACCAGCACCAGCGCGCCGTCGACCATGTTCAGGATGCGCTCGACCTCACCGCCGAAATCGGCGTGGCCGGGGGTGTCGACGATGTTGACGCGGGTGTCCTTCCACTGCACCGAGGCCGCCTTGGCCAGGATGGTGATGCCGCGCTCACGCTCCAGATCGTTGGAGTCCATGGCGCGATCGGTCACCTTTTGGTTTTCGCGGAACGTGCCGGACTGCTGGAGGAGCTTGTCGACCAGGGTCGTCTTGCCGTGGTCGACGTGGGCGATGATGGCGACGTTGCGGAGGTTCATGAGTGAGCTTCTTTGCGTTCGAACAATGGGTTAAGCGCGATCTCGCCGGTCGGACCGGGACCTCTTCTCGAAACAACGCTGGAAGACTGGAAACGGGCGCTCGCCGCCCAAAAAGGGAAACCCGGCCATCTTGACCGGGCACCCTACGCGTTGCGGCGCAATATATGCAAAAACCGCCAAAAAACAATGTGTTCTTTGGCCGTTGGTTGATTGAATTTTGTCCGGAGATTCCCGGGGTTTAGGCTTGCGTTCCAGGATGGGCGGGGGCCTTCCGCCCCTTGATGGCCGCCCAGATCAGGGCGACCCCGCCTATTCCCACCACCAGGCCCAGAAAGACCAGTGGTGCGAGGTCGGAGGCGATCCGGCCATCCTCGACCACCGACATTCCGCCGAAGATCAGCGCACAGGCACCCGGCAGCAGCATGAGGATGCCGAAGATCGCCATGAGCGCGGTCAGGCAGCCGCTGCGCATTTCCGTCGGGGCAGGAGGCGGACCCGGGGGTGCCGGTGGCGGTGTGTCGCTGATGCTCATGCCTGCAAGGCTCCTTCCCTCGCCTGCGCGGCCAGCGCGGTGCGGATGCCGTTGATCTCACCGTTCCGGTAGAACAGATTGTAGGTGTCGAACGGAATGATCGCGCCCTGCTCCGTCACGAAATGGATGCAGCTGCGCTTGACGTTGCCGACGCAGAAATTGAAGCGATCGAGAAACTGCACGATGGTGACGCGGAACACGTTCTCGTAGGAGAGTCCCTGCGGCACCTCGAAACTCGGCAGGCAGCACAGCAATTCGCAGACGCGCTCGCTGGTGTTGAGCGGCCCCGACGACAGCGAAAACAGGTCGACGAATTTCTCCCGCAGAATCGGATGTTTCTCCGGGCTGATCGTATTGGGCATTACCGCGACCAGCTGCTCCTGCGGGATCAGCGAAGTCAGCGGCAGCACCTTCTCGCCATTGCGCAAGCCGTAGCCGATCGAGATGCTTTCCGGGTTGCAGGGCAGCGGGATCATGTCCTTGTCGCCGAATACGCCGGTCTCGATCACGCGCTTGCGGATCTCCGACAGCATGATGCGGTCGGTATTCTTGTCGAAGTTCTCGTTGCGACCGGCGTCCTGCACCGGCTGCAGCGTGACGCCGCGCACGCATTTCCAGGTGAGCGCGTGGCGGACGATATTGCCGATCTCGGCATCGTTGACGCCGCGCTTGATGGTCGCGACGAGCGTGGTCGACACGCCGTAATGTTCGAGATTCTCCAGCGCCTGCTGGCGAATCTTGCGCAAATCCGCGCCGCGCAGGTTGAACAGCGCATCGCGCTGCAGCGAATCGAACTGGAGATAGACCTCCAGCCCGCGCTTGTTCTCGGCCAGCCGCGCCACGAAATCCTTTTCGCGGGCGATGCGCAGGCCGTTGGTGTTGATCATGACGTGGCGGATCGGGCGGGCACGCACCGCGTCCAGGATCTCGAAGAAATCCGGATGCAGCGTCGGCTCGCCGCCGGAAATCTGCACCAGATCAGGCTCGCCCTCGCTTGCGACCAGCGCGTCCAGCATCTTCTCGACCGTTGCGAGCGGGGTGAATTTCGTTCGTGTTGGCGAGGATTCGGCGAAGCAGACCGGGCAGGTGAGATTGCAGTGCTCGGTAATCTCGATCAGGGCCAGACAGGAATGCTGCTCGTGGTCGGAACAGAGGCCGCAATCATAGGGACAGCCGAATTCCGTGCGCTGCTGGAATTGCAGCGGCCGGTCGCCGGGCTTGATGAAATCCTTGCACAGACGCCAATAGGCGGCATCCGTCGACACCAGCGTCGACTGGACGCCGTGCTCCCTGCAGCGCTTTTCGTACCAGACCTCGTTGTCTTGGATCTGGATCTTGGTCGGCACCAGCTTCAGGCAGGTCTCGCAGAGGGATTGGGTCTGGCCCCAGAAGATATAGGGACGCGACTTACGCAACGGCGCGTTCATGCACAGGTCTCGCTTTGGGGGCCGTCGCCAGCATGAATGCGGCGTAGAGCAGGATGGACAGCGACAGCAGGTGAAACAGGGTGAGAGGGCCGATCAGCGGGCCGTAGGGCTTGAGGAATTCCCACAGAAAGCGTTGCGCTCCGTAATAGGCGAGCACCAGGTAGAAACCATTGGTGATCACAAAGGCGTTCCGGTTCAAGACCGCCAGCACATAGGCAAGCGCGAATACGGCCATGGCGGCGCTCTCATAGAGCTGCACGGGATGACGCAGGACGCCGTCACCGAAATCATGGCCGAGGGGCAGCGCCGTCGGCGTACCATAGGTGAAATCGTCAAGGCCCGCGAAGTAGCAGCCGAGCCGGCCGATCGCGATGCCGAGCGCCAGCGGCAGCGCAAACCGCGCGCCGGTTCGGACCGTGATCCCCGCGGACCATTTGTAGAGCTCGATCGCCACGATGCCGCCAGCCAGGGCGCCCTCCACCGAGCGCGCAATGCCGCTCTGTCCCGACAGCCACAGATTGGCGGAGCCGAACAGATAGGCTCCGAGCCCCGCGCCGAACACCAGCGCGGCGATGTAGGGCCGCTCGAAGGATTGCGCCGGAAACTGCAGGCGCTGTCGCGACAGCCAGTAGACGGCGGCGGCCGCCGCCAGCCACGCCAGGATGTCGAAGATGGTGTGAAGAACAGCCCCGCTCATGCGGGGAGAGTATAGCACGGTACGACCGGAAAAGCGCCGCGCATGACTGTGCCCTCTCCCCGTGCGGGAGAGGGCAGCTCCGCTATTTGCCACAAGCTCATTGGGGTGAGGGGTCCCTCGCACCTAGGCGAGTTCGCGGATAGAACCCCTCATCCGACGCGCGCAGTGCGCGCGCCACCTTCTCCCACAGGGGAGAAGGAAGAACGGCTCGCTACCCGGCCTCGCGCTCATCGGTCGGATAGACGCCGCGCAGCACCTCCTCGAAGTGCATTTTCACCGCGTCGTTGCACAGGCAGGCGCGAAGCCTCAGGCCGTCGCGGCTGCGAACCAGGATCGATCCGCGCCTGGTGTCGAGAATTCGTTCTGCCTTGAACGACTGAAGCACGCGGCTGGCATAGCTGCGGCCAACGCCAAGCAGCGTCGCAAGCTGTTCGTGCGTCAGGGGCACGCTGTTCTCGTCGCCGGTCCGCTCCATCGCCGCCAGGATCCATTTGGCGGTCCGCTGCTCGATCGAATGGATCGCGTTGCAGGCGGTCGACTGGAAGATCTGCGCCAGCATGCAATCGGCATAGCGGGCGAAGATGTTGCGCAACGATGCCGAGCGCAGCTTGGCCGCTTCCAGCTTGGCGACATGAACGCGCGCAAACGGCCCGCCGAATTTCACGCAGATCCGGGTATAGGCCGGCAGGAATCCCTCACTGACGATGCCGCCCACCGCGCCCTCGCGGCCGACCAGGATGGTTTCGACGTCGCGGCCGTCCTCGTTGGGGACGAGAAAGGTCGCGAGCGAGGGACCACAGGGGAAGTGGACGACCTGAACGTCGTCGCCGGGATTGTAGAGCAGCTGGCTGGCCGGGCAGTCCTCGACGGAGACGTGGGGCGCAAGCAACGCGTAATCCGCCGCGTTCAGGCGCCGTAACAGATTGTTAGCCGGCCGGCTGTCGACCTCGGTTGTAGTGCCGATACGCGCATCCATCGTGAAACCCCCGTCCTCCTCTCACAATACCGAGTTCCGTCCATATCCTGTGTGCACAAGTGGACAGACTGAATAACTGTGATGTGGTGGGTTTCGTTCCGGGAACCCCCCGATGCGCTGGGCGCAGGTATCGTGGCGCGGCTGTCCCTGATCAGAAAACCCCCCTTCAAGATGCGATCATGGCACCTGCATTTCCCGATGGCTCATCCTGTCCTGCCGACGTCCTGGTCGTGGAGGACGATCCGATCATTGCGATTGATTTCGAGGACCGCCTGCTCGGATTTGGCGTGAGCCAAGTGCGGACCGCCGGGTCGGTGATGCAGGCGCTGGACGTGATCGACAAGCGCGCCCCCGATTTCGCACTGCTCGACGTCGAGCTGACCCGCGAGACCAGCTTTGCGGTCGCCGAGCGGCTGGTCGCGATGAAGATCCCGTTCGTGTTCGTCACCGGCTACGGCGCCGAGGCACGCATCCCGGCCGAATTCTCCGGACTGCCACGCTTGCAGAAGCCGTGTTCGAGCGACGCGTTGGAGGCGGCGTTGCGCACACGCGCCTGACGGCTATGTGCCGGAGCGGATACAGAGTTCGGCGAGGTCGTTCTCGACGCCCTTGAAGAAAGTGTGCGGAAGCGGCGGCGGTGGCGATGGAATCTTCTTGATCGCCGCGGCTTGCGCAGCTCCCGCCTCCTCCGACAATTGCAGGAAACGTTTCAGCGCCTTCGACCGACTCTTGCCGGCGAATTCGTCCAGCTTCTCCTCCGTGGTGTCGATTGGATTGAGACGGAGCAGAGCCTCGTTGCCGGTGGCAGGCGCAGACACCGCTCCGAGCTTCACGCGGCTGATCAAATTGTAGCGGTCGAAATGCTCGAAGATCAGATCCAGGATCTTGGCCTGGCGCATCGGCTCTTCCATCGCCAGATAACGCTTCACATCCGCATTGCCCTTCAGGCTTTCCAGCTCGGCCGCGCCGGCGAACGGGTTGTCCGCGGTTTGCCGGTCGATGCGCGCGAATGCATTTTCCAGCATGCGCGTGCCCCATGTGATGACGATATCGCGGCCGCGCGGCTCGAGCTGGTCGGTAACTAGCCCCTTGTCCATCAGGCATACGGGATCGGCGCTTGCGCGGAGCGACTTGCCGAGCTCGGTGGTCAGGGCCTTGCCGTAGGGCGATGCAAACGCCTCGCGCACCAGCGTGGCCTCGTCCTTGGTTTGCTTTTGGGGCTGCGCCCATGCGGGCGAGGCCGTGCTCAGCAGGAGGACGATGACGATGGTTCGGCGACGGAACAGCACGGCTTCAGCTCAAAAATGGTCCGGATCAGGCCCGTGAAAATGCACGGGCCTGCAATGGTCGTTCGGGCCGGCCGGATGGTTCACGGCCATCCGGCTGCGAGCTGGGTGTCACGCAAGCTTCGGATCGAGCATCGTCGACCACAGCGCGACGTCGGCGCGGTCGCGTAAGGTCACCGTCATCTGGCCCGAGGCGCCGTCGATCTTGACATGACCGAAGAACTGCATGCCGGCGGACGGCGGCAGGTTCTGGCTGTCCTGGCCCGGCGCCTTGACGAAGCGCACCTCGGGTCCAAAGGTGTTGTCGAGCGCATTGGGGCCGAACGTGCCTGCATGCAGCGGGCCCGAGACGAATTCCCAGAACGGTTCGAACTCCTGGAATTGCGCCTTGTTCGGATCGTAATAATGCGCGGCGGCGTAGTGCACGTCGGCGGTCAGCCACACCGTGTTGCTGATCGGCGCCATCTTGATGAAACGCAGGATGTCGGCGATCTCGAACTCGCGGCCGCGAACCGGTCCGTCTCCTTGCGCGATTGCTTCCGAGCCGCCCTTCGACGTGTCCGACACGACGAGACCGAGCGGCATGTCGGAAGCGATCACCTTCCAGGTCGCGCGCGAATTGAGCAGGCCGCGCTTGAGCCAGGCGATCTGGTCCGGGCCGAGGAAATAGCTGGCGGGGCCGTAAGCGGTTTCGACATTGGGACCGTTCGGACCGCGATAGCTGCGCTCGTCGAGCACGAACACGTCGAGATGCGGGCCGTAGGAGATCTGGCGATAGACCCGGCCGGGCTCGTTGATGCTCTCGCGCAGCGGATACATCTCGTGAAAGGCGCGCGCGCCGCGCGCGGCGAGCAGCGCGATGTTGCGCTCCTTGTAGGCGGCCGGCAACTCCTTCGACAGCGACCAGTTGTTGGTCACTTCGTGGTCGTCCCATTGCACGAAGATCGGCACTTCGGCATTGAAGGCGCGGAGATTGTCGTCGGTGAGATTGTATTTGTGCGCGGCGCGGTACTCGTCCAGCGTTTCGGCGACCTTGGCCTTCTCGGGGATGGTGAGGTTCTTCCAGATCTTGCCGTCGGTGAGCTTCACCTCGGATGCAATCGGGCCGTCGGCATAGATGGTGTCGCCGGAATGCAGGAAGAAGTCCGGCCGGTGCTTTCGCATCGCCGAGAAGGTGAACATGCCGCCGTCATCGGGATTGATGCCCCAGCCCTGGCCGGCGACGTCACCGCCCCAGACGAAGCTGACATCGCGGCGGTCGGCCGGCGCGGTGCGGAAACGGCCGACGACCGCCTCGCCCTCGACCGCGCTGTGCGAGAGATCACGGAAGCGGACGCGGTAAAAGATGTCCTGGCCGCCCGGCAAGTCCTCGATCAGCATCTTTGCGGTGAAGTCGCTCTCGGGCAGCGCGGCGATCGGCGGCAGCGCACGGGCATTCCGGAACGTGTCAGTCGTCGCCACCTCGACCAGCATCTGCGCGGGTCGATCGGTGC
>NZ_JALBGZ010000234.1:0-8551 GCF_023006515.1 Bradyrhizobium sp. PRIMUS42 | reverse complement strand
CGCCGCGGCGCGAGGAGTCCGAGGTGAACATGCCGCCGCGGCAATAGCCCGACAGATCGAGGCCGGCATCGCGCACCGTGCGCGCGGCACGCTCGAGACCGACGGATGCGACCTGATCGCGCCAGGGATCGATGGCGCGGATGCCGTGCTTCGCACAGGCATCGATGATCTCGACGAGGTCACCCTGCTTGCGGACCGTCGCCGTGTTCAGCGACAGCCAGCGGTGGTCGGACGAAAAATCGCGCATCAGGATTCGATACCGTGGGTGGCGAGCACGGTCTTCATCCGCTGCGTCGCGAGTTCAGGATTGGCGAGCAGGCCGGCCTTGTCGGCCAGACGGAACAGTTCAGCCAGATGCAGCGTGGAGCGCGTGCTTTCCTGTCCCCCGACCATGGTGAAATGGTCCTGATGGCCGTTGAGATAGGCCATGAACACGACGCCCGTCTTGTAGAAGCGCGTCGGCGCCTTGAAGATGTGGCGCGACAGCGGCACGGTCGGCCCGAGCACGTCGTGGAATCCGGCCTTATCGCCAGCCGCCAGCCGCGACAGCGCGTAGGACGCCGCCGGTGCGATCGCATCGAAGATGCCGAGCAGCGCGTGCGAAAAGCCTTCGCTGTCGCCGGCGATCAGCTCGGCATAGTTGAAGTCGTCGCCGGTATACATCTTGATGCACTTGTCGAGGCGCCGGCGCATGTCGATCTCGCGCTGCTTGTCCAGGAGCGAAACTTTGACGCCGTCGACCTTGGCGGCGTTGCCGTTGATGATCGCGACGGCCGTATCCATGGCCTTGTCGAGATCCTTGGTGCCCCAATAGCCCGACAGTGCCGGATCGAACATGTCGCCGAGCCAATGGATGATCACGGGCTCGCGGACCTGCGACAGCACGCGATCATAAACCTTCGCATAGTCATCGGCGTTGCGCCCGAGTTTTGCCAGCGCGCGCGAAGCCATCAGGATGATGCGACCGCCGACCTTCTCGACCGCCGAGACCTGCTCCTCATAGGCGCGGATCACGTCGTCGAGGCTCCTGGCATCCTCGACCGCGAGATGGTCCGTGCCTGCACCGGAGAACACCAGCGCATTGCGGCGCTTTGCGGCACCGACCGAACGCGTGATCAGCTCCAGCGAAGTCGGCCAGTCCAGGCCCATGCCACGCTGCGCGGTATCCATGGCTTCGGCAACGCCGAGGCCGAGGTCCCAGACATGCTCGCGGAAGGCGATGGTCTTGTCCCAGTCGACGGTGACGGAAAGCCAGGGATCGTTGTCGGCGAAGGGATCGGCGACCGTATGCACGGCCGAGAAGGCGATGCGGTTCAGCGGCCCTTCGAGCTTTGCAGGGAACGTGCGCGAGGCCGCAAGCCGGTAGGTCTCAATGGACCGGTCGGCTTTCGGCAGCTTCAGCGACAACGACGACATCGGTAGGACGGGCTTGTTCATGATTTCAGACCTCTCCCGTCATTGCGAGGAGCGAAGCGACGAAGCAATCCAGAGTCTTTCCACAGAAGCAGACTGGATTGCTTCGCTTCGCTCGCAATGACGACATCATAAGCATCGAAATTGTCAGACCTTGATCGGGGCGACGTCGATCCAGCGCCGCTCCTTCCAGCTCTTCAGCGCGCATTCAGCGAGTTGCACGCCCTTGACGCCTTCGAGCAGCGTGAACTTGTAGGGCGCTTCCTCGTAGACGTGGCGGATGAACATCTCCCACTGCTCCTTGAAGCCGTTGTCGTAGGTGACGTTGTCAGGCAGCTTCTGCCAGTCGCCGTAGAAATCGTGCAGCCGCTTCTCGTCGGGATTCCAGACCGGCCTCGGCGTCGCCTGCCGCGCCTGGATCATGCAGTCGGTGAGACCTGCGACCGCCGAGCCGTGCGTACCGTCGACCTGGAAGGTGACGAGGTCGTCGCGATAGACACGGGTCACCCAGGACATGTTGATGTGGGCGATGACGCCGCCCTCGAGCTGGAACGTCGCGTAGGCGGAATCGTCCGCCGTCGCCTTGTACTTCTTGCCCTGCTCGTCGAAGCGCTCGGGGATGTCAGTGTTGCCGATGCAGACGACGCTCTGGACGTTGCCGAAGAGATTGTCGAGCACGTAGCGCCAGTGGCAGACCATGTCGAGGATGATGCCGCCGCCGTCCTCGTCGCGGTAGTTCCAGGACGGGCGCTGCGCCTCCTGCCAGCCGCCTTCGAACACCCAATAGCCGAACTCGCCGCGCACCGAGAGGATGCGTCCGAAGAAGCCGGAGTCGCGCAGGAAGGCGATCTTCTTCAAGCCCGGCAAGAACAGCTTGTCCTGCACCGTGCCGTGCTTGACGCCCTTGGCATTGGCGAGCTTCACGACTTCGAGCGCTTCCTCAAAATTCGTCGCGATCGGCTTCTCGCAATAGACGTGCTTGCCGGCATTAATGGCCTGGGTCAGCAGGCCCGGGCGCGCCTGCGTGGTCGCGGCGTCGAAAAACATGGTGTCGTTCTTGTCGGCGAGCGCCGCATCGAGGTCGGTGGTCCAGCGCGTGATGCTGTAGCGCTTGGCGAGCGCCTCGACCTTCTCGGCGCTGCGGCCGACCAGGATCGGATCGGGCATCACGCGATCGCCGTTATTCAGGCGGACGCCACCCTGCTCGCGGATCGCGACGATCGAGCGGATCAGATGCTGATTGAGCCCCATGCGGCCGGTGACGCCGTTCATGATGAGGCCGAGGCGTTGCGTGGTCATGCCAATTACTCCTGAAGTGATGTTGGCGGTTCGAGCGGGCGCAGTGCCGACCAGTCCGGATGGACCGCGGTCGCAAAGCCCGTTGCGTTGAGCGATCCCGTCAGGAGACCGCCGTTGCGAATGGAGAGCCGGATGCCCTGCCCGGCATCGGCATAGAGATCGGGATGCGCGGCCGCGAAGGCTTGCGCTTCGGCGGAGGGCGTCTCGCCAAACCCGTCGACATAGTGGTGGCCGTTGCGCTCGGCGTGGGTGACGCCGATGAAGGCACCGAGCGCGAGATCCTGCTGCACGGCAAGGCCCGCCTGGCAGGTGAGGTCCTCCCCGGTCACGATGAACCTTTCGCCGCCCGCGCTCCACTTCGCCGCGCGCGTCGCGTTGACGATGGACTTGTACAGCCCCTTGCAGGACTTCGAGGAAATGCCGCAATAGCCCAGCGCCCGCGCCGCCGGGAATGCATCGTAGGAATCGTCGGCTTCATCGATGATGAAGCCATGCGAAGCCAACGAGCCGAGCGGCGATTGCCGCGTGATGTCGCGCGGCATCGGCTGCTCGACATAGAGCAAGCGCGAGGCGATCGGCCGCAATGCGAGATCATGATCGAGCCGGTCCATCAGCGCGCCCAGCACGGCAAGATCGGCGTACTGCTCGTTGGCGTCGAGCGTCACCTTGGTGTCGCGCCCGAGCGTATCCAGCTCCTTGCCGATCCGCACCAGCCGCGCCGCATCGGCTACAGGATCGCCCGACAGCTTCAGCTTGAAGTAATTTGCACCGGCGTTTTCATGGGCATCGGCAACACCGCCCTCACCTTCGACGGTATCATCGAGGCCAACGGTATGCCTGATGGCAACACGGGGCAGCGGCTTGCGGCTGGAGAGAAACGTGCTGATATCCCTCTCGTTCAGGTCAGGAGACAGCCGCGCGTCGATGCCGGCAATGTTGGCGCCCATTCCGTCGAAGAAGCTGGTCTCGACGCCGCGCAGCAGCGCATCGAGGATCGCCTTGTCGATCTCCGCCGGACCATAGGCCGCCGCAAGCGCCGGAATGTTCTTTTTTGCACAGGTCGCGACCTGGGCACCGATGCATGAGGCGTGGAGGTCAAACGCAGTCAGAAATCCCGTCCGCGCCAGATAAAGCCCGCGCGCGATTTCCAGCGAGCGACGCAAGCCATCGACCGTCTGCGCCGGCGACAGCTCCGGCCGTTTGTCGAACCATTTCGGCACCAGCAGCTCGGCGCTGGCCCCGACCGCGACGCCCCTGCCCTCGACCTCGATCTCGACGCGCACGAACAGCTGCGGCGTCGCGTTGATGGTGACAGCGCCGAAGCGGAACGGCCGCGCGAACTGCACGGGACGT
Source organism: Bradyrhizobium sp. PRIMUS42 (assembly GCF_023006515.1). Classification (NCBI taxonomy): domain Bacteria; kingdom Pseudomonadati; phylum Pseudomonadota; class Alphaproteobacteria; order Hyphomicrobiales; family Nitrobacteraceae; genus Bradyrhizobium; species Bradyrhizobium sp. PRIMUS42. The sequence continues at coordinate 4,486 of NZ_JALBGZ010000234.1, read as the reverse complement.
TCGAAGAAGGCGATGTCTCGCAGCTTCAGGCGCGGGGACATGATCTTGCAACGCAGCGAGGTGAACTTGACACGAGCGGTGTAGCCGCGGACGACGCGCCTCTCCCGCTTGCGGGAGAGGTCGGCACGAAGTGCCGGGTGAGGGTTCTATCCTCTTGGGGAGTCTTGCCAGCGGAGACACCCTCTCCCCGACCCTCCCCCGCAAGCTGGGGAGGGAGCGCACCGGCTTGGTGGTGGCTGGCGGCGTATCCCATAATCTCAGTCCAGCGAACCTTGCGAGAAAAAGTGCTTGCGGATGCGCTGCACCAACTCGGTGAAAACAGGGTCGGCCATCACGTCGAGCGAACGCGGGCGCGGCAGCGGCACATCGTAGATCGCGGCGATCGCACCGGGCCGCTCGGTCATGACCAGCACGCGGTCGGCCAGGAACACGGCCTCGGGGATCGAGTGCGTGATCAGCAGAACCGTCTTTTTCGTCTCGCGCTGGATCCGCATCAATTCGACATTCATGCGCTCGCGCGTCAGCGCATCGAGCGCGCCGAACGGCTCGTCCATCAGCATGATCTTGGGATCGTGCACCAGTGCGCGACAAATCGAGGCGCGCTGCTGCATGCCGCCGGAGAGCTGCCAGGGCAGCTTCTTCTCGAACCCTTCGAGCCCGACCAGCTTCAACAGCGCCTTGGCGCGATCGAGATATTTTTGCCGCGGCAAGCGCTTCATGTCGATCGGCAGCATCACGTTGCCGAGGATGTTGCGCCAGGGCAGCAGCAACGCATTCTGGAAGACGATGCCGACATTGCCGTGCGGCGTCGTCACCTTCTCACCCTCGACCAGGATCTCGCCCGTGGTCGGCGGCAGCAGGCCCGAGATCAGCTTGAGCAGCGTGGACTTGCCGCAGCCGCTGGGGCCGACCACGACGAAGAACTCGCCGTCATTGATGTGGAAGTCGAGCGGCCGCAGCGAGGGCACATCGCCATCGCGCGTCCGGTAGGTCTTGGACACGCCGGATAGCTTGATGCCGGATGCATCGCCGGCACGGTCAGACACCAGACGCAGGTGCGCGCTCGGCTGCGCGTCACCTACCGTTTTCGCTGCTGGGGTCATCTCAATTCAACTCGGCAATTATGAACCGTCATTCCGGGATGGTCCGAAGGACCAGACCCGGAATCTCGAGGTTCCGGGTTCGCCCTTCGGGCGCCCCGGAACGACTGTGGTTGTCGACTCACGAGCCACTCTTCGGCAGATAGTCGTTGGTGTAGAAGGCCTTCGGGTTGTCCTTGGCCTTGGCGTCGAGACCACCATATTCGACCATCAGATTGACCGAGTCCGTCATGTTCTGGTCGGTGACCTGGAACGGCCGCTTGCTCTTGGTCTCCGCGGTCCGGTAGAGCGGAATGGTCAGCTCAAAGCCCTGCGTCAGCGTGTCGATCTTGCCGCCCTTGGGATTGGCATCGAGGATCGACTGTGCCGCGGCCTTCGGCTCCTTCTCGGCGGCTTCGACCGCCTTGGTCGTCGCCGACATGAAGCGGCGGACGAGATCGGCATTGGCCTTCACATAATCGGCGTTGGCGATGATGCCTGACGACACCATGTTGATGCCGTAGTCCGCGAACTTGATCGGGTAGACGTCCTTGCCGGTGGCGTCCTTGATCTTCATTGACTGGTCCATGACGTAGCCGAGAAGCAGATCGGCCTGGCCGTTGATGACGGCGTTGAGCTTGGTCTGGCCGTCGCCGGCAACAGTTTTGAAGTCGCTTTCCTTGAGGCCGGTCTTCTTCAGGAACAACGGCCAGATCTGGGTCATGGAATCGGCCGGCGTGATCGCGACCGTCTTGCCCTTGATGTCCTCGGGCTTCTTGATGTTCTTGTCGGCGAAGCCCATGGCGGACATCGGTGAGGTCTGGAGCAGCACGCCGGTCGCAACCACGGGCGCGCCCTTGATCGCGGCGCGCATCATGGTGGGGACGTCGACATAGCCGAAGTCCGCGGTCTTGGCGGCAACCGCCTGCGTGGTCGCGGCCGAGCCGCGGCCTTCCTGGATCTCGAGGTCGATGCCTTCGGCGGCGTAGATACCCTTAGCCTTGCCGTAATAGAACGGCGCGTGCTCACCATAGACGTACCAGTTCAGCATCAGCACGACCTTGTCGGCCGCCTGCGCCGGCATGGCCGCGAAGGTCATCAGCACCGCCGAGACAGCCCCTATCCACCGCTTCATCGTTACTCTCCCTTTGCCGTTGTTGCGTCGGCTGTTGATGGCCGTTCGTTGGTTTAGTTAAGAGGCGAAAATCACGTCCTCACGCTGGCTGACATGCCAGGGAATGACCAGCTTCTCGATCCGGTCCACGACCCAGAACAGGATCACGCCGAGCAGCGCCAGGATCACCAGCGCTGCGAACATCGTCGGCAGGTCGAAGGTGCCGATCGAGCGCTGCATCACATAACCGATGCCGGAATTGGAGCCGACGAATTCGCCGACGACGGCACCCACCACGGCGAGCGTCACCGACACTTTGAGGCCGGAGAAGATCGCGGGCAGCGCGTGCGGCAGATTCACCGCACAAAACACCTGGAAGCGGCTGCCCTGCATCGCACGGGCGAGATCGACCATGTCGGGGTCGACCGACTTGAAGCCCTGAACGGCGGAGACGACCACCGGGAAGAAGCCGAGCAGGAATGCCGAGATGACTTTGGGAATGATGCCGAAGCCGAACCACACCACGAACAGCGGCGCGATCGCGATCTTCGGCACGGATTGCGAGAACACCAGCAGCGGATAGACGTAGCTCTCCACCGTCTTGGACCCCGCGATCAACATCGCGACGGGAATGCCGAACAACGCTGACAGCGCGAAACCGCAGACGGTCGCATAGGTCGTCGGCCAGGACTGGCGCAGCAGTTCCGGCCATTCCGTGCGCAGCACTGCGACGACATCGAGGGGCGCCGGGATCTGGTAGGCGGGAATCCTGAACAGCCGGATCGAAAGATCCCAGGCGACCACGATGAAGACCAGGAACAAAAACGGCCGAATCCAGGCCGCATTCAGCATCCTGGACACTGCACCTTGCTGCTTCAGCTCGGCCAATTCTCACTCCCGGCATTCTTGTCGTTGGCGGAGAAATTAACCCGTTGGATAAATACTGTCCAGAGCTTTCCCTGTGACGTTTTGCGGCGGGTTCCGGGCTGTTGGGGTGAGTATCCGCACTGGCGCTCCTTGTCCCGGCCGCGCTGCAGCGCTCTTGCGTGCTGCGCTGCGTCCGGGGCACGGGACCGCCCACTCTCAGTGTCATTCCCCGCGAAAGCGGGGTCCAGTACGCCGCGACTTCACCGTATCCGCTGGCGCCTCTGGAATACGGGATCGCCCGATCAGGTGTTCAAGTCGGGCGATGACAGCGGAGGTTGGGGAAACAGCGACTAAGCCGTCTGAACGACCGCGCTGCGCGACTTTGGCGCTTTCGCGATCTCGAACAGCGCGACCGACTGCCCCGTCAGCGCCGCGAGGACGAGGCCCACCATGTGTGCCAGGCGCTCGTCCTTGGCCTTCTTATCCAAGAGATCGCGGCCGAAGATCACGCTGAGCGTCGCGGAGTTCGAGAGATAGAAGAAGCACAGCCCTGCGATGGAGATGTAGAGCTGCACCGGATCGACCGAGACCTGGAAATCGCCGCTGTCGACGCCGCGGTGCACCACTGTGCGGATCATCTCGACGAAGGGCGAGTGCATCGACTTGACCTTGGTCGACTTCTTCAGGTGCTTTGCGCGCGCGAGGTTCTCGGTCTGAAGCAGCGACAGGAATTCGGGATTGCGCAGGAAGTAATTCCAGGTGAACTCGATCAGGCGCCTGATGGCCTCGGGCGGGTCGAGATGTTCGAGATCGAGCCCGCGCTCCTCGCTGCGGATCTTGTCATAGGCGCCTTCGAGCACCGCCAGATAAAGCTCGTCCTTGTTACCGACGTGGTAGTAGAGCATGCGCTTGTTGGCGCCGGCCTTGGCCGCGATGCGGTCGACGCGCGCGCCGGCAAGGCCATGGGCGGAAAATTCCTGCTTGGCGGCTTCGAGAATGCGCAGCCGCATCCCCTCGGGGTCACGCTGCCATTTCAGAGTTCGCTTTGCCTTCGCCAAACCGGGGTGCTCGCTGGGTGCTCTAGTGACGCATGTAACACGCGCACGGGCGTTTGAGAACGATCTCGTGCCCCGGACGCAAGCCTCATAGGGTGGGCAAAGGTGCACTTGCGCGCCCACGTCTTCGCATCAATTGGGCCAAGACGTGGGCACGCTCCGCTTTGCCCACCCTACGAAGGGTTCGAACGGAGGGCGCGGCGCGCTACTCCACCGGCTTCGGCGAGCGCTCCAAGAGCACCGTCTGAATCCCGCAAGTGCCGTTCCGTACCGTCATGATCCGCGTGCCGGGCTTGCGGCCCTTGCGGACTTCGGTGACGTCGAGGCCTGCGGCGATCAGGCGGGCGCGCGTTGCGTCGATGTCGGCGACG
>NZ_JALBGZ010000233.1:0-8552 GCF_023006515.1 Bradyrhizobium sp. PRIMUS42 | reverse complement strand
CGTGCCTGCGCGGCAACCGCAGCAGGGTCACGCCGATGGACCAGGCCAACTACGCGAAGGCGCTGACCCGCCGCGCGACGCTGACGCGCGACTGGATGCTGTTCTTCGAAAAATATGCCGTGTTGCTGACGCCGGTCTCCGGCGAGCTGCCGTTCCCCGATCATCTCGACCGCAAGGACGACGACTCCTTCAAGCGGGTCTGGGAAGCGCAGCTGCCGCAGATCGCGATCCCGTTCATGGGCCTGCCGGGCCTCGTGGTGTCCACCGGTCTCGTCGGCAAGGCGCCGGTCGGCGTGCACATCGTCTCCGGCCGCTATCGCGAGGATCTGTGTCTCCTCGCGGGCGAAGCGATCGAGGCCGGCGGCGTGCCGCCGTCGCCGATCGATCCCGTGGGCTAGCGATGACCGTGATCTACGACTTCAAGGCTAACTCGCTTGCCGGCGAGGAGGTCGCCATTCGCCGTTTCGAAGGGCAGGTGCTGCTGATCGTCAACACCGCGAGCAAATGCGGCTTCACGCCGCAATATCGCGGGCTGGAGGATCTCTATCGCGATCTGTCGCCGCGCGGCTTCTCCGTGCTCGGCTTTCCCTGCAACCAGTTCGGCGCGCAGGAGCCGGGGCAGGCGAATGAGATCCAGGCGTTCTGCTCCACCAACTACGACGTCACCTTTCCCCTGTTCGAGAAGATCGACGTCAACGGCGCAAATGCGCACCCTCTGTACGAGTACCTGAAACGCCAGCAATCGGGCCTGCTCGGCGCCTCCATCAAATGGAATTTCACCAAATTCCTGGTGGACCGTGCCGGCAAGGTGATCGCGCGCTACGCACCGACCGCCCGGCCCGAAGGATTGCGCAATCAAATCGAAACACTGCTGTAAGCGAGACAATCATGAGCGACGAATTTCCGGACCGCCTGTCGGTCGATCCGAACAGCCCCTATTACAACGCGGACATCCTGTCGCGCGACGTCGGCATCCGCTTCAAGGGCGTCGAGAAGACCAATGTCGAGGAATACTGCATCAGCGAAGGCTGGGTCCGCGTCACCGCAGGGAACGCCAAGGACCGCCACGGCAACCCGCTGACCATCAAGGTGCACGGGCCGGTGGAGCCGTATTTCAGGGATAAGAAGTAGTCTGGCGCGCCTCTCTCCTCGTCATTGCGAGGAGCCCCTGCGACGAAGCAATCCAGAATCCCTCCGCGGATGCATTTCTGGATTGCTTCGCTTCGCTCGCAATGACGAAAGTGAAAGGCCAACCCCCATGTCCGTCCGCATCGTCGACGTCCGCGAGATCACCAAGCCGATCTCATCGCCGATCCGCAACGCCTATATCGACTTCACCAAGATGACGACGAGCCTCGTTGCCGTCGTCACCGATGTCGTCCGCGACGGCAAGCGTGTCGTCGGCTACGGCTTCAATTCCAACGGCCGCTACGGGCAGGGCGGCCTGATCCGCGAGCGCTTCGCCTCGCGCATTCTGGAGGCCGATCCGAAGTCGCTGCTGAACGCTTCCGGCGACAATCTCGACCCCGACAAGGTCTGGGCCGCGATGATGTCCAACGAGAAGCCGGGCGGTCATGGCGAGCGTTCGGTCGCGGTCGGCACCATCGACATGGCGGTGTGGGACGCGGTGGCGAAGATCGCCGGCAAGCCGCTGTTCCGCCTGCTCGCCGAGCGCCACGGCGTCACCGCCAATCCGCGCGTCTTCGTCTATGCCGCTGGCGGCTATTATTATCCCGGCAAGGATCTCTCGATGCTGCGGGCTGAGATGCGCGGCTATCTCGATCGCGGCTACAACGTCGTGAAGATGAAGATCGGCGGCGCTGATATCGAGGAGGACCGCACCCGCATCGAAGCGGTGCTGAAGGAAATCGGCAAGGACGCGCAGCTCGCGGTCGATGCCAACGGCCGCTTCAATCTGGAGACCGGCATCGCCTACGCCAAGATGCTGCGCGACTATCCCTTGTTCTGGTACGAGGAGGTCGGCGATCCCCTCGACTACGCGCTGCAGGCCGCGCTCGCCGAATTCTATCCGGGCCCGATGGCGACAGGCGAGAACCTGTTCAGCCACCAGGACGCCCGCAATCTGATCCGCTACGGCGGCATGCGCCCCGATCGCGACTGGCTGCAATTCGACTGCGCGCTGTCCTACGGCCTGTGCGAATACCAGCGCACCCTGGAGGTGTTGAAGACCCACGGCTGGTCCCCCAGCCGCTGCATTCCCCACGGCGGCCACCAGATGTCGCTCAACATCGCGGCGGGCTTAGGGCTAGGTGGCAACGAGAGCTATCCCGACCTGTTCCAGCCCTATGGCGGCTTCCCGGATGGTGTGCGCGTCGAGAACGGCCACATCACCATGCCTGAGCTTGTCGGCATCGGCTTCGAGGGCAAGTCGGATCTCTACAAGGAAATGAAGGCGCTGGCGGAGTAGGGGCGTTCGAAGCGCAACGTTCGCGTCAACATGGAGCGAGCTGGTCACTCCGGGTCTTCGCCAAATCCAATCCTGTGATTATGGGTCCCGGATCTGCGCTTCGCTTGTCCGGGACGACAGTTCAGTTTGTCGCTACGACAACCGCATATCCAGCAACCTTCGCCCCTCGCCCTTCAGCAGCTTCTTCACGGCGCTGGACGCCACGACCTCGCCGTCATTGGCATACGCTTCGTGGTTCTTCTCGATGTCGTCGAGGCGGTAGAGGTAGTTGACCATGACGCCGGCGGATTCGCGCACGCCCTTCGGCGAGAGATCGCCGAGCCAGTTGATGCGCTCGAGCCTCGCGCCGTTGCCGAGATGGAAACGGGCGACGGAATCGATCAGCTTGCCCTTCGGCGTGCGCGCCTTGAGGAAGTAGTGCGCAGCTAACGGCTCCAGCACGCTGCGGAGCAGCGCCGTGGTCTCGGGGCTTTCGAACCATTTGGGATCGTCGAGACGCTTCAGCGCCTCGCGGTCCTCGTCCGACAGCGGCAGGTCCTTGTCCTGCTTCACCCATGGCATGAAGCCCGGCACCGGCGACAGCGTCACGAAATTGTCGAGCTTCGGCAATTCGCGGCGCAGCTCTTCCACCACCTGCTTGATCAGGAAGCTGCCGAACGAGATGCCGCCAAGGCCACGCTGGGTGTTGGAGATCGAATAGAACACGGCGGTGCGCGCTCGGTCGATCGGCAGATGCTGGCGATCCACCGCAAGCAGCGGCGCGATCGCGCCGGGGATCGTCTCGGTCAGCGCCACTTCGACGAAGATCAGGGGCTCGTCGACCATCGCGGGATGGAAGAAGGCGTAGCAGCGGCGGTCGACCGGATCGATGCGGCGGCGCAGATCGTCCCAATCGCTGATCTCGTGCACGGCCTCATAACGAATGATCTTTTCGAGGATGTTGGCCGGGGTCGACCAGTCGATCCTGCGCAGCACGAGAAACCCCCTGTTGAACCACGAAGAGAGAAGATGCGAGACGTCGCGATCGAGCGCGGCGAGATCGGTGTGCCCGTTCATCATGCCGAGCAGATCGGCGCGCATGTTGACGAGATCGCCGGTGCCGCCGGGCGCGCGGTTGAGCCGGCGGATCAGCTCCTGCCGCCGCGGCTCCGAGGCGAAGTGCAGGGAGCTTGCGTCCTCGTCGCCGGGCTGGGCGCGCCATTTCTCGATCGCCTTGGACAGGCGCTCCCGATCGGGACCGAAATCGCGCACCAGTCCGTCGAAGAAGGCGCGGCGTCCCGCCGCATCCAGCTCCCGGTAGATGTCGAGCACCTCACGCGCCATCGCGGTGCCGGAGGCTTCGCCCCGGCCCGACAGCAGCGCATCGCAGAGCTCGATCAGCCCGTCCGCATCCCGTTTGGTGTCAGCGGAGTCTCCCCGACGAAGCAGCGTGCGGCCGCGCTCGGAGATGGTGGCGAGCAGGTCGGAGAAGAAGGCGTTGGCCATTTGGGCTTTCGTGTCAGGTTTGTGCGTTGCGAGAAGCTTACACGGGATTTGGGTGGAAGCCGATCACAATCAAGCGGAGGAATGCGGCAACTTTAGTCGGGCCGTGCGTTTGGAGAATGCAGGCATGCCGTCGAATGCGGACAATGTCACCGAGGGGACCGCTGCCGTAGGGTGGGCAAAGGCGCCCTTGCGCCGTGCCCACCACCTCTCTACGACAGCGAAAGACGTGGGCACGCTTCGCTTTGCTCACCCTACGAATTCTTGCGGCTTGGCGGCTGCCTCACCCCTTCCCCGCAAACTCCGTCGGCGTCCGTCCCGTCACCTGACGGAACGCCGCCGAGAACGCCGGCACGCTGGCATAGCCGAGCGATGTCGCGAGCTGCTTCACCGACACGCTGGCATCCGTCGACAGGCGCTGGATCGCCGCCGCAATCCTCGCGCGCTGGCACCAGCTCTTGAAGCTCAATTGCGTCTCCGTCGAGAACAGCCGCGACAGCGTGCGTGCCGAGGTTCCGACCTCGCGCGCGAGCGTGTCGATGTCGTGCAGACCGGTGGGGTCGTCGAGCACGATCATCGCGGCGCGGCGGCAGCGCACCTCGCGCGGCAGCGGCACGAAGGTTGCGGAATCCTCGGCCTCGTGCAGCTCCAGCATGACGAGGCGAACCAGCAGCTCGGTGCGCTCCTCCGTGTTGCGCGCGTCGAACAGCGCAAGGATCGCCTGGTTGAGCAGCGGCGAGACCCGCACCACGAATTCCTTGGTCAATCCCTCATGGCGCTGCTCACGCTTCAGCCAGGACAGGTCGAAATACAGCGTCCGCATCTCGATGTCGGCGAGCAGGTCGATGGCGTGCTCGAGCCCGGCCGGGACCCACACGGCCCGGTCCGGCGGCACCAGCCAGCGTCCCCCGGGCGTGGTCACCTGCATCGTGCCCTTGGCCGCGTAGATCAGCTGCGCCTCGCGGTGCAAATGCGGATCGATCCGCATGCCCTTGGGATAGTCGCGCGCAACCAGGTGCACGCCGGCGGGCGAGCGGTGGTTGCTCCGGACCTCCCGGAGGATTGGCGTTTCCAAGACAGTCATTGGCAGCATCCCGTCATGGGGAGGACATATAACTCATTTCGGAGCAGGAGAGGATTCGGGAAATGAACAGCCCCAGCCGGGTGATCAGTTTCGTCAACGCAGGCCATTTCATCGACCATTATTCGATGCTGATCTTCGCGGCGGCGGTGATCATCATGGGGCCGGCGCTCCGTATGGCCTATTCGGAACTTTTGCCTTACGCGACACCGGGCTTCGTTGCCTTCGGCGCGGGCTCGCTGCTCACCGGCTGGCTGGGGGACCGCTGGAGCCGCCGCCACATGATGCTGATCTTCTTCGTCGGAATCGGCCTGTCCATGGTCGCGGTCGGCTTCGTGCAGACCCCGGCGCAGCTCGGCGCCGCGCTGCTGGCGATCGGCATCTTTGCCTCGATCTATCATCCCGTCGGCACCGCGATGCTCGTGTCCTATGCCGATAGGCTCGGCCGCGAGATGGGGATCAACGGCGTCTGGGGCAATCTCGGTGTCGCTTCCTCGGCGCTGGTCACCGGCGTGGTCGGCCAATATCTTGGCTGGCGCTTTGCCTTCATCGTTCCCGGCGTGGTCACGATCCTGATCGGCATCGCCTTTGCGATGACCATCGTCCATGAAGATCGCAAAGGCTCGAAGCAGGCTGCGGCGCAGGCGCGGGTGGCAAAACAGGACATGTGGCGCGTGGTGCTGTCGCTGCTGATCGTCGTGATCGCGATCTCGACCACGTTCAACGCGGTCACCGTGGCGCTGCCCAAGCTATTTGCGGAGCGGCTCGCGGATTTGACCAAGAGCCCGGCGCTACTCGGTGTCATCGCGGCCTGCGTCTACGTGTTCGGCGCGATGACGCAGTACACGATCGGTCGGCTGCTCGACCGCTACTCGCTGAAGACGGTGGCGCTGCCGCTGTCCTTCATGCTGGCGCCGTTCCTGTATCTGGCCGCGACCCTCAACAATCTGCCGCTGATTTTGGTTTCGATCGGCATCGTCATGGGCGCGTTCGGGCAGGTCACGGTGAACGACGCCATGGTCGGCAAATACACCAGCGAGGAATGGCGCTCGCGCGCCTACGCGGTGCGCTATTTCATCGGCTTCACCGCGGCGGGCGCCTCGGTCGGCCTGGTCGCCTGGCTCTACGAGCAGGGCGGCTTCGTCACCATGCTGCACGCCTTCGCCGCGCTCTGCCTGCTCGCAATAGCGGCCGCGATCATCCTGCCGCGCGAGATCAGGACGCCGCAGGCGGTGTGAGGGTCCTGGTGTCCCGGACACGCGCAGCGAAGCGGAGCGCAGAGCCGGGACCCGGAAGCTACGAATTCCCGTGCCGTGTGGGCCCCGGCTCTGCAGCGCACCGCCAAGCGGTGCTGCGCTGCGTCCGGGGCACGAGCCGGGCGTGAGGCCGCAATTCTCTCCCCGTCATTGCGAGGAGCTCTTGCGACGAAGCAATCCAGGCTGTCTCTGCGGAAGGATTCTGGATTGCTTCCGCCTTCGCCAAGGCTTCGGCCGACAAGTCGCTGCGCTCGCAATGACGGAGAAGGCCGGGAACCCGCTCCACCACCCGCGGGTTCTATCCCCATGGCCCCGACACCGGGGTGAAGGGGGAAAGACACCTGCATGCCATGGAGCCTGCTCCGACCGGTCGGCCTTGTCCCCGCGGCGCTTGTCCTCACCACCATTGCGGCCGGTGCCGAAGCGGGCAAAGCCGCCGGCCCGTCCGAATTCCTGCTGGTGGCGCAGATCGTGCTGTTGATCGCGGTCGGCCGCGGCCTCGGCGAGATCATGCAGCGGATCGGCCAGCCTTCGGTGATGGGCGAATTGCTCGCCGGCATCATTCTCGGGCCATCGCTGTTCGGCTGGATCTGGCCGGAGGCCCAGCACGCGATCTTCCCGAGGACACCCGAGCAGAAGGCGATGATCGACGGCATCGCGCAAGTGGGCATCCTGCTCCTGCTGCTGCTCACCGGCATGGAGACCGACCTCAAGCTGGTCCGGAAGGTCGGCAGGGCCGCGATCGCGATCTCGATCGCCGGCATCCTCGTGCCCTTTGCCTGCGGTTTTGCGCTCGGCGAGTTCCTGCCGGATGCGCTGTTGCCCAATCCGCAGCAGCGCCTGGTGGCTTCGCTGTTCATGGGCACGGCGCTGTCGATCTCCTCGGTGAAGATCGTCGCGGTGGTCGTGCGCGAGATGAACTTCATGCGGCGCAATGTCGGACAGATCATCGTCGCGACCGCCGTCATCGACGACACCATCGGCTGGATCATCATCGCCGTCATCTTCAGCCTGGCGTCGCACGGCACGCTGGATATCGCCTCGGTGGCGAAAGCCGTGCTGGGAACGCTCGCCTTTCTCGCCGTCAGCTTCACCATCGGCCGCCGCCTGGTGTTCCAGCTCATTCGGTGGGCCAACGACAACCTCGTCAGCGCGGCGGCGGTCATCACGGTGATCCTGCTGTTGATGAGCGTCATGGCGATGATCACGCATCTGATCGGCGTTCACACCGTGCTCGGGGCCTTCGTCGCCGGCATCCTGGTCGGGGAATCCCCGATCCTGACGCGGCAGATCGACGAGCGTTTGCGCGGGTTGATCTCCAGCTTCTTCATGCCGGTGTTCTTTGGCCTGGCCGGCCTTGCCGCCGATCTCTCGGTGTTGCGCGATCCCAATCTCCTGATGCTCACCGGCCTCCTGGTCGTGATCGCCAGCGTCGGCAAGTTCGGCGGCGCCTTCGTCGGCGGCACATTGGGCGGCCTCAGCACGCGGGAGTCGCTCGCGCTAGCCAGCGGCATGAATGCCCGCGGCTCGACCGAGGTGATCATCGCGACCATCGGCCTCTCCATCGGCGTGCTCAGCCAGAACCTGTTCACGATGATCGTGACCATGGCGATCGTGACCACGATGGCGATGCCGCCGATGCTGCGCGCGGCGCTGGCAAGGCTGCCAATGAGCAAGGAGGAGAAGGAGCGCCTGGAACGGGAGGAATTCGACAAGCGCGGCTTCCTCGCCAATCTCGAGCGCCCGTTGCTGGCGGTGGACGAAAGCGTCAACGCCACCTTTGCCGCCCACATTGCGGGCCTGGTCGTCGGCATGCGCGGCCTGCCGATCACCGTGCTCCACATCGGTAAGCGGCCTGAGGAGCGGGAGAAGGGCCGCAACGAGGAGGAGAGTCACGAGGCCGTGGTGAAGAAGGCGGCCGAGGCGGTGTCCGCGAGCGGCGAGGGAGGCGCCGGCAGCGTCGATGTCGTCACCCGCGCGCGGCGTGCGGAACTCGGCGAGACCATCACTGAGGAGGCGCGCAAGGGTTTTGACCTGCTCGTCGTCGGTGTCGACAAGGTCGCTGCGACCAAGGATCGCTTCGACCGCAAGATCGAGGACATCGCAGCAACGTTTGAAGGACCGCTCGCAATCGTGGCGGCCAAGGGCAAGCACCTGAAGCAGCCGGTACCAGAAGGGCTCAACATCCTCGTTCCGGTCTCCGGCAGCGGCGTCTCCAAGCGCGGGGCCGAGGTCGCGGTCGCGCTGGCGCAGGCCGGATCAGGCTCGCTCCGGGTGATCTATGTCGCGACGACGCGCGACAAGG
>NZ_JALBGZ010000232.1:0-8558 GCF_023006515.1 Bradyrhizobium sp. PRIMUS42 | reverse complement strand
GGCGGCGGTGAAGGAGACGATGACCAAGCAGGGGTGAGGTTGAGAGGCGGCGCGCCGTTCCCGCAGTCTCCGGCATTGCGAGCGCAGCGAAGCAATCCAGACTGCCTCCGTTCATTTGTCCAGCAAACCTAACATCATGTTATTTCTTTCGCCCGCGCGCCGGCACGACCTTGCCGTTGCCGCCCGGCACGGCTTTGCCGTTGCCGCGGGATGGCTCGACCGCGCGCATCTCGGTGCGCAGCGACTCGATGAAATACTCGGCATGAAGCGACAGCGGCGCGCCGCGCTTGACCGCGATGTAGGTGTCGAACCGCGTCGGCTCGGTGATCTTCAAAAGCTCGATCCCGGGATAGCCGCCGTGAGCTACGGTGAACTGGTCGATGATGGCGATGCCGAGCCCGGCCTTCACCAGCGCGCAGACGGTGGTGCCGAAGCGCGCGCGGATGGTGATGTTGTAGTCGAGCCGGTTGCGCGCGAAGATCTCGGCCATGATGCGGCCGTAGGGATCGTTGGGATCGATCCCGATCAGCGGATAGCGGGTGATCTCGGCGGCCGAGACCTGCTTGCGGCCGGCGAGTTCGTGGCCCGGCGGCACGATGCAGTACAGCTCGCCCGAGGCGAGCGGCATGAAGTCGAGCGCGGAATGCTCCAGCCGGTAGCTCATCGCAACGCACTCGCCGCGGCCGAGCATGAGATAGTCGATGGCCTCCTCGAGCTTGAGGATGTTGATGTCGATGCCGAGATCGGGATAGCGGCGGCGCACGCGCTCGATCGCGCGCGGCACCATCACCTGCGAGATGCTGGGTACTGAGCCGATCCGCAGTTCGGACAACCCGCCGCGGCCGATCTTGGAGATGATCTCGGAGAGATCGTCGACCTTCTTGTAGACGCCGTTGATCTGCTCGAAGATGTTCTCGGCTTCCGGCGTCGGGAAGTAACGCCCGTTCTGGCGCTGGAAGAAGCGGATACCGAGCGAGCGCTCGGTGTATTTGACGAGGCGGCTGATCCCCGGTGCCGAGACGTTGAGCAGCTTCGCCGCACCGCCGATGGTCCCCGTCACCATCACGGCACGGATCACTTCAACCTGGCGCAGCGTCATCATGTTCTTTGCGTCCGAAAGACGATCATGGCGGCGATCATCTTACGAGAGCTGCGCCGTCATCCAGCGGCAAGTGTGTGTCGATGTGGACAGTAAAGGCAAGCCTCTCTCGTGTCCCGGACGCGCCGCAACGCGTTTTGGCGTTGCGGCGCAGAGCCGGGACCCAGAAAGCCAGGGAGGAAGTTGCGGATGGATGGGCCTCGGCTCTGCAGCGCATCGCTCGCTGGACGATGCTTCGCATCGCCAGGGAGACGCTGCGCTGCGTCGGGGGCACGAGGGTGCGGCTGGTGTCCTCAAGCTTCCCACTCCGGAAGCGGGAGAAGGGAAGGCAACGGTCAGATCGCTTCTAAATCAGCGCATTCATAACGGCAGGCGTCGCAGAGTGCGTAACGCGGCAACCGCGCTTCAGCTCGCCGGGCCCTCGGGCGAGACGCTCTCGGCCAGCGCCTCAAGCTCGCTTTGCAGCACCTCGCGCGCGAACTCGATGATCTTCTGCTTGTTTGCCGTTTCGTGGACGGCGAAAAACACGCGGTTCAATTCCAGGCCGAGCACGCTGTTGAGGGCAATGTCCTCGTCTTCCATTTGGTTTTCCCGCTGCGGACGCTCAGGTGTATCGTCACGTCAATTCTGCCACAAGTAGTTTAAAACTTCAGAGCAGATGCGCACCGGGAAACTACGGCCGCAGCGCATTTGAGGCAGCTCCCGAATACGTGCTATAGGAAGGGCGAAAGTCAGGAAAGGCACCGATGTCCGCCGCAGATGCCGTAGATTATGGCCGGGAGGCGCTCGACTTCATCGAAGGGCTTGGAGCCTACACCAAGGTTCCTGACGCCATGGACGCGCTTGCAACCGCGTTCGGCCGGTACGGTTTCGAACATATCATCGTGACGGGCCTGCCCAATCCCGAGCAGCGCTTTTCCCAGATGGTGCTCGCCAAGAAGTGGCCGGCGGAGTGGTTCAGCCTCTACACCCAGAAGAGCTACGACCGTGTCGATCCCGTGATCCGCAAATGCCGGCAGTCGGTGAACCCGTTCGAATGGTCCGAAGCGCCGTATGATCCGGAGCTGGAGCCGGGTGCGGTGGAGGTCATGCGGCGCGCCGCCGATTTCCGCATGTCGCGCGGCTTCGTCGTGCCGATCCACGGCTTGACCGGCTACGAGGCCGGCGTTTCGCTCGGCGGCGTCCATCTCGACCTCAATGCGCGCAGCAAGCCGGCGCTGCATCTGATCGGGATGTACGGCTTCGACCACATTCGCCGTCTGCTCGATCCGGCGCCGCATCCGTCGACGCGCCTTACCCCCCGCGAGCGCGAGGTGATCGCCTGGGCCTCACAGGGCAAGTCGGCGTGGGAGATCGGCGAGATCCTGCACATCACGCAACGCACGGCGGAAGAGCATCTTGCAACTGCCGCGCGCAAGCTCGGCGCCGTCAACCGGACGCACGCGGTCGCGATCGCGATCCGCCACAGAATCATCAATCCCTGAAATCCTCGCCTACTGGGAAATTTCCCAATAGTCGGTTTTGTCTTTTTCGCTGAGGCTCCCCTCATTTCAAGCCATGGGGGAGTTCATGATTCATGTGATTTCTGCCGTCAATCGGCACCTGTACGAGGACGTCCTCGAACAGCATTTTCGGGTTCGTCACGAGATTTTCGTCGAGGAGCGGAAATGGGAGGCGCTGCGCAAGCCCGACGGCCGCGAGATCGATACCTACGACAATGAGGACGCAGTCTACCTGCTGGCTCTCGAGAACCGCCGGGTGCTCGGCGGCTCGCGCCTGTATCCGACCACCAGGCCGACGATGATGAGCGAGGTCTTCCCGCATCTCGCCGCAGTACGCAGTTGCCCCTCGGACCCGCTGGTCTGGGAGTGGTCGCGCTTCTTCGTCTCGCGCGAGCGCCGCGACGGCGCCTTCAATCTGCAGTTGATGGCGGCTGCGCAGGAATTCTGTCTCGACCAGGGCATCGAGCGGCTTTGTCTCGTGATGGAGACTTGGTGGCTGCCGCGCTTCCACGACATCGGATTCGTCGTGACGCCGCTGGGATTGCCCGCGCTGGTGGAGAACTCCTTGACCATGGCGGCAACGATCGAGATCCGTCAGGAGTCGCTCGATGTCGTGCGTGACCGTATCGGTTTGACCAGCGTCGTCCGGCAGGACGGTCCGCGGATCGACTGCATTGCCCGTGCCAACCTCTGCGGCGCTGCTGCCGCGCAACGAAAGAGCGCCTGAGATGTCGAACATGATGCGGGACAGCCAGATCATGGCGCAGATCGAGGACGAGAATCTCGGCTACATGTCCGACATGGCGCTCGAACTGGCGCAGATGGCGGAAGAAACCGGACTGGCGACGCTGGCCTATCTGTTCCGGATGGCGGCGCTGGAGGCCTCGACGGCCAACAGTGTGCTCGCCGAGCAGGATGACCTTCCCCAGCGGATGACGTCCCACTAGGCGTCATCCTTGCTGACATTCTGACAAATTCGCACTCTCTCGCCGGGCCAACCGGCGAGAGGGTGTGCGTTTGGGTGCGGCAGGTTGCCCCAGCCTGCACGGCGACAATGTTGCGTTGCGTTTGGCAATGCCGTTTTGGGCGGCGCGCCAGGATGCAACAAAGTGCATGTTTGATGTCGAATCGCTCTTGCCTCGGAACGATACTGCCATTACCCATTTTTCCGCCTTGAACAGGCAGGGGGAGCTCTTTCACTGATGGCGACCGTGTTCGAACATCGGCGCGACACCGCGTGCGCCTGAAAGAGTCTTGATGCTGCTCGTCGTCGAACAGTTCTTGAACGGATTGCAGTTCGGCCTGCTGCTGTTCCTGCTTGCCGCGGGCCTGACGCTGGTGTTCGGGATCATGGATCTCGTCAACCTCGCGCACGGCTCGCTCTACATGATGGGCGCTTATTTCGCTGCGACCTTCGCGGCCTGGACCGGCAGCTTCCTGCTCGGTGCGCTGCTGGCGCTCGGTGCCACGCTCGTGCTCGGCATCGTGCTCGAGATGAGCGCGCTGCGGCATCTCTATGGCCGCGACCATCTCGACCACGTGCTCGCGACGTTCGGCCTGATCCTGTTCTTCAACGAAGCCGTCCGGCTGATCTGGGGCCCGGCGGGCCTGGCGCTGCCGCTGCCGGCCTGGCTCACCGTGCCGGTGCCGATCCTGCCCGGCATTCACTATCCCGCCTATCGGCTCGCCATCATCGCTGTGGCGCTGCTGGTCGCGCTGCTGCTCTATCTCGGCGTGATGCGCACCCGCATCGGCATGCTGATCCGGGCGGGCGCCTCCAACCGCGAGATGATCGGTGCGCTCGGCATCAACATCAAACTGCTCTACACGCTGGTGTTCGGCTTGGGCGCCGCCCTCGCGGGCCTTGCCGGGCTGATGCAGGCACCGATCCTCACCGTGCAGATCGGCATGGGCGAGAACATCCTGATTTTGGCCTTCGTCATCATCGTGATCGGCGGCATCGGCTCGATCCGCGGCGCGTTCCTCGCCGCGATCTTCGTCGGCATGATCGACACGCTCGGCCGCGCCTTCCTGCCCAATTTGCTGCGGCAGGTACTGAGCGGCGCCGCTGCCTCCACCGCCGCACCCGCGCTGTCGTCCATGCTGATCTATCTCGTAATGGCGATCGTGCTGGTGGTTCGGCCGGAGGGGCTGTTTCCGGCCAACCGCCGATGAAGGCTTTCACGGTGAGCAAGGCCGTCACGGCCCTGATGCTGGCGGGGCTCGTGCTGCTGCCGCTCTATTCGCAAATGTCGGGTAACATCTTCATCCTGACGCTGTTCACCCGCATCATCATCCTGGCGCTGGCGGCCGCGAGCCTGAATCTCATCATGGGTTTCGGCGGCATGACGAGCTTTGGCCACGCCGCCTATCTGGGCATCGGCGGCTACGCGGTCGGCATGCTCGCGCAGGAAGGCGTCGGAAGCGGCTTCATCCAGTTCCCTGTCGCGCTCGCGGCTTCCGCGATCTACGCGCTCGTGATCGGCGCGCTCAGCTTACGCACCCGCGGCGTCTATTTCATCATGATTACGCTGGCCTTCGCCCAGATGGCCTATTACGTCGCCTCGGGCCTGGCGCGCTACGGCGGCGACGACGGCCTCACCGTTTACAAGCGCAGCGACTTCTCCGGGCTGGTCGATCTCTCCAATCGCACGCAGTTCTATTATCTCTGCCTCGCCTGCTTGTTCGGCGTCATCTTCCTGATCTGGCGCATCGTCAATTCGCGCTTCGGTCTCGTCGTGCAGGGCCTGCGCTCCAACGAGCAGCGCATGCAGGCGATCGGCTTCCCCGCCAAGCGCTACCAGCTGGTCTGCTTCGTCATATCGGGCACGATGTGCGGCCTCGCCGGCGCGCTGCTCGCCAACAACACCGATTTCGTCAGCCCGGCCGTGATGTACTGGACGCGCTCCGGCGATCTCATGGTGATGGTGATCCTGGGCGGCATGGGCACGCTGTTCGGCCCGATCATGGGTGCGGTGGTGTTCCTGCTGCTCGAAGAGTTCCTGTCGCAGATCACCGAATATTGGGCGCTGATCATGGGCCCGCTGCTGCTGCTGATCGTGCTGTTCGGCCGCGGCGGCATCATCGGCATGCTCGGGAGGGCTGGCCGTGGCTGAACCCCTGCTCCGCGTCGAAAAGCTGGTGCGCCGCTTCGGCGGCATCATCGCAACCGACAACGTCTCGCTCGACGTCGCCAGCGGCGAGCTGCATGCCATCATCGGCCCGAACGGCGCCGGCAAGACCACGCTGATCAGCCAGCTCACCGGGCATCTCGAGCCGCATTCCGGCAGCGTCTCGCTGGCCGGGCGCGACATCACCTATTTGCCGGCCTATCGCCGCTGCGCGCTCGGACTTGCGCGTTCGTTCCAGATCACCTCGCTGCTGCTCGATTTCACCGCCGCGGACAATGTCGCGCTGGCAGCCCAAGCCCATGCCGGCACCTCGTTCCGCTTCTTTGCCAATGCGCGTAAGGAGCGATCCTTACGCGATGCCGCGCATGCCGCGCTCGATCGCGTCGGCCTCGCCCATCGCGCCGATGTGCTGGTGTCGAAGCTCAGCCATGGCGAGCGGCGCCAGATCGAGCTTGCGGTCGCGCTCGCAAGCAAGCCGAAATTGCTGCTGCTGGACGAGCCGATGGCCGGTCTCGGCGTCACCGAATCCCAGGGCATGGTGAAGCTGCTCCAGGAGCTGCGCAAAGAGGTCTCGATCGTGCTGGTCGAGCACGACATGCCGGCGGTGTTCGCGCTTGCCGACCGCATCTCGGTGCTGGTCTATGGCCGCGTCATCGCCTCCGGCGATCCGGCCGCGATCCGGGCCAACGAAGACGTCAAGCGCGCCTATCTCGGCGACCAGCATGTGGTGACGCATCATGGCTGACACGCTGCTCGACGTCGACGGCATCGAGACCTGTTACGGCCTGTCCCAGGTGCTGTTCGGCCTGTCGCTGTCGATCAAATCAGGCGAGATGGTCTCGCTGATGGGCCGCAACGGCATGGGCAAGACCACGACCATCCGCTCCATCATGGGCCTGACGCCCGCGCGCGCCGGCAGCATTCGTTTCGCCGGCGCCGAGGTCAGGCAGCTTCCCTCGTACAGGATCGCAAAGCTCGGCGTCGGCCTGGTGCCTGAGGGACGTCAGATCTTTCCGAACCTCACCGTGCGCGAAAACCTGGTCGCGGCCGCGGCCGATCGTTTCGATAGCCCCAATCCCTGGACGCTCGCCGCGATCTACGTGCTGTTTCCGCGGCTCGCCGAGCGCGCGTCCAACATGGGCAACCAGCTCTCCGGCGGCGAGCAGCAGATGCTCGCGATCGGCCGCGCCCTGATGACCAACCCGAAGCTGCTGATTCTGGACGAAGCGACCGAAGGCCTTGCGCCGCTGATCCGCGAAGAGATCTGGAACTGCCTGTCGCTGCTCAAGAGCCGGGGCCAGTCGATCCTGGTCGTCGACAAGAACGTCGACCACCTCGCCCGCATCTGCGATCGCCACACCATCATCGAACGCGGCAGGACGGTGTGGAGCGGCACCTCTGACGAGCTGATGGCCGAGCCGGATCTCCAGCACAAATATCTGGGCATCTGACGCGTTCGTCGCCGTCCGCGCGCAACGCAAAGCCTCTTGGAGCAAATCCAGTTTCGAAACCCTCCAAACTGCGCGCTCCGCCCTTGAGCGCGCCGCCGTCAGCCGTCAAAGAAGCCGCTGCGTAAGCGGAATTCGATGCGGGACTTTTACGATCAAATTGTCGGACGGCCTCAAGACGACATGAGTTCCGCACAGCCCGACGTTTCGACAGCGGGCCAATGGCTGGATTTTCCGGGCTGCGTGTTTGTCAGGGGCGAGTTTCGCACCGACGCGGGCGGCCCTGCGATCGCAGCTTCGGGCCTGTTCATCTCCGTGGCATTCGACGACAATGCCGGCCGCGGCGTTCTGACGCGCGCGGCCAGCGGTGAGCGGCAGATGACGGCAATTGCCGCGCGCGAAGACAGCGCTGTGGCGCGCTCTGGCGATCGTCCGGCCATCGGCCTTGCTCTTCCCCGCGCGTCCATCGATGAGCTTGGACTCGGCGACGAGTTTCAGGCGCTGTTTGGGAACGACGGGGCAGGCACGGCCGTCGTCTCTTTGACGGCATCTCCGCGCATCGAGGCCGTGGCGGCAGAAATGTTCTCGCCGCCGGTCGCGGGAACCGCAGGCCAATTGCTGCTGTCGGCGCACGCCGCCGAGATCATTGTCCACGCCTTGTTCAGTGAGCGCGGCCGGATTGCGGTCGACCCGGCCGCCGACCTCCAGAGGATGCGGTTGCAGTCGGTCAAGGAGCGGATGGATGCCGATCTCGCCTATCCCTGGAGCATCGACGAACTGGCGCGGAGCGCAGGGTTGAGCCGCAGATCCTTCAACCAGAAATTCCAGATGGCGTATGGCGAGAGCGCCATCGATTATTTGAGGGCGCAGCGGCTCGATGCCGCACGTGCGCTTTTGATCCATCAGCGCTTGTCGGTCACCGAAGCGGCCTATCGGGTCGGCTATGCCCATCCGGCCAATTTCGCAACGGCGTTCCGCAGGCGTTTCGGCCATTCGCCGAAGCGCTGTCAGTAAACTCGAAAGCCTCCACGCGCGATCAAAGGTGATTTGCCCGCGCGCAAAGGCGGTGAGCGCCTCGATCTGATTACTCCCGGGTTGTCCAAATACGGAACTCGGGGAAGACGATGAGGCGCAACGACGGACGAACGCCCGGCTGGGAACGAATGAAGGGCGGCCTGGGCATGGCTGGCTTGGGGGTAGCTGGCTTGGGGGTAGCCGGCTTGGGGATGGTGCTGCACGCCACGCCGTCGCTTGCACAGGTCTCCGGAACCAGTTCGACGTCGACGGCGGCGACATTGCCGCCCGTCACGGTCGAGGCACCGAACCAGGCGCGTCCGCGCGCCCAATCTGCCCAGCGCGCCTCGCAATCGCAGCGTGG
>NZ_JALBGZ010000231.1:0-8568 GCF_023006515.1 Bradyrhizobium sp. PRIMUS42 | reverse complement strand
CGCGCCTCCAGGACCGTCACCTTACGGCCGGCATGCGCCAGCTCGCGCGCCGCCATCAGGCCGGCCGCACCTGCGCCGACGATGACGATATGCTCTGTTATCTCCGGCATGGCCGCGCGCTACCGATTCGCGGCTAGCGGATCGTTCCTGATCAGATAGCGGAGCAGCAGGACGCCGCCGCCGAGCGCGCGCGTGCTCTCCAGCGTCATCGCGGCGATCGGCGCGCGCTTGTCGCTATCCGCCTCCGTCGAAGAAAACACGAAGGGCGCGCCCGTTGCACCATCGACCGCGGGGCTGAGGATCAGGTTGAATTCGTCGATGAGACCGGCGCGCAGGAACGCGCCATTGGCAACGCCGCCGCCTTCCACCAGCAGGCGCTTCACGCCGAGCTCTCGGGCGAGAATGTCCAGTGTCAGCGCCAGATCGATCTCGGACTTGCCGGCAAAGATGTAGGACACGCCCTCGCCGCGCAGGCCGGCGAGATGCGAATCCGGCACGCTCTCCGTCAGCACGACGACGATCGGGTCGCCGCCGATGTCCGAGCGGCCCCAGCCAATCCTGCCTTGCGCATCGAGCACGACGCCATAGGTTTTCGCGTCGCGCCGCGCGAACCAGTTTTCGCGCGGCAGTTTCGCGTCATTCGTCACGGGATATGGTTTGCCCTTGGCGAACTCCGACCCGGTGACGCGGCCGATCACCCAGGCATCGCCGCCGAGCTCGTCATGGATCTTCTCGAACCAGTCCGTCCCCGCCCCCTTCGGGCGCCAACGGCTGGGGTGGGTGCGGCCATCGAGGCTGGAGTGCATCAGGCAGATGACATACGGTTTCATGCAAGCCTCCGGGCAGCGCTTCAGGCCGCTGATCCATTGCCGGGCGCATTCTCCTTGGCGCGATCGTTGACGATCGCCGCGAGCGGATTGAGCTCCGGCGGCGCCACCAGCTGCAGCGTGTTGGTGTCACGATGATTGAACGGCGCGCCGCGCACGAACAACTCGGTCTGGATCAGATAGGTCCAGCTGCCGTCGTCGTTGAAGGTGATATCGCAACGGTATGCATCGGTGCGGAAAGCTTGTTCCAGAAAATCGGTCGAGCAGATCCCGTAGGCGGTGTCGCCGCGCTTCGCGGTGACGGAGATTGTCCTGTCATCAGGCCCGGCCTTGCCCGAGGCCAGCAGCACCTGACCGCGCGGAATGGCCAGCGTCTGCATGATCAGTCCGGTCGCGGGCTCCCACAGCCAATAGCCGACCTGGTCGTGGAAGGTGATGTCTTCCTCGGGCGTGTTGATGTGGATGTGATAGCGCAGCCCATAGAGGAGCTGCGGCCCGTTGGCCTGCGGATCGATCGGGTCCATGCGGATGCGCTCGATGAACGTCCGCCGCTCCGGACCCTCCGCTTTCGGATTGATGTCGATGCCCTTGTCCGCCTGCCAACGGCCTGCGAGGCGGCGGAGCGGGCCGAGATTGGCGAGGCCGTCGGGCGAGACGTCCTCGGGCTCGGTGAAGATGTCGGCGGGAATGGGGAGCATGGCGGCCTCAAATCGTTGCGGAGGCAGCAATATCATGAGAGCGCGGGTGTGGCTCGTGCTCAGACCTCACAATCGCGAATGACATAAGCCCCATGCGCAGGTGATCGTCGAGCTTCATGTGAGGCGAAACGGAGCCGAACCGGCCTGGTTCGGCTCCGCCGCGGGACGCCTAGTGGCGGTGATCGCGGACCTCGGGATGAGTGCGGTGGTCCCTGACGATGGTCTGACTGCGATGGTCGCGCACGACGGGCGGGTCGCGATGATCGCGCACGATGGTCCGTGCGCTGGCGGGCGTCACCGCGCTTGCCAACGTGATCGCTGCGAAAGCCACGAGAATGTAATTGCGCATCAGTCTTGTCCTTTGCCTGGTGGATCACTGCGAGCCACCTGACGCAAAGCTAGATTGATCGAACGGAATGATATGTGTCGACGATCACGAATGCTCGTCGATGCGACGGCGAACGTGCATCGTCCAATCGGAGGAGAGGCCACGCCGCGACCGACACGATCTCGCATGTTTCGGCTGCGCCCTGCAGAGCCGGCCTCTCCAACGCTAGCCGCCCTGCTACTTCAACGCCAGCCCGCCGATAACGCCACGCTGCTGCAATACGCCGAGGTCTTGCCCGGGTTGAGTTTATCGCCGCCGCAGCCGAAGACCGCTCTCAAGCCGCTTCGGACACTGATTTCGCACGCTCCTCGAGCACGCCGATCGTGGAGACCAGATTGTCGCGCCGCGCTCGAAGGTTAAGCGCAAGCAGCGGATATGCCGGCTCGTGCACGTCAAACACACCGGATTTGGCCTCCTCCTCGAGAATATCGGTATTCAAGAGCCGAACGCGCCACCATAAATCGGCGATCAACGCGTCGAGCCGGAGTTCACCAGCAGCACCAGAACGGGACACTTCCTGCATCGCTTGCCTCAACCTGAAACGGCCTCCCTGCTGAGGCCTGGATTTGGCGTTGACTGAGCAAGCGGAGTGCCAGGAATGGAGGGACGAGATCCGGCTCGTAAATTAGCTGCGCGGCGCGATGCTTCGGCCTCAGCGGAAGTCGAACGCACCAGGTGGCCAATCCCACCCTTGTGAGCCATTAATAATGCGAGACAATTTTGGCGAAGGGGAAAGTCGCCTGCTCAGCTTCCTAGTCACGGACGCAAGGGTTCCAGTGCCGCGCCACGATGACAAACGCCGGAGGCATTCGACTTTATGATTTGATTTCCACTGCATCCCCGCCGTCAGCGGGTCTGCGCGCTGCGGTCGTAGCCCGCTCTGCCGCGCGCGACCTGTCCCCACTCGCCCCGTCTCACGCCACACGTCGTCTCCGGCGCGCCACGGGGACTTGCCAGGACAAGCCGGCGAGCGGCACTGGTTTGCTGAAGTGGTATCCCTGGCCGAGCGGGATGCCGAGTGATTGGAGCCGTCTGACCTGTTCGGAGGACTCGACCCCCTCGGCGACGATCGACAGCTTCAACGTCTTCGCGAGCTGCACGATGGACTTCAGCACGGCGACGGTCTCGCAGCGATCGATCCTGTCGATGAATGACTTGTCGATCTTGACCTTGTCGAACGGAAACGCCGTCAGATAGGACAATGACGAGTATCCGACACCGAAATCATCGAGGGCAATGGAGACGCCGAGCGCCTTGAGGCGCTGGAGCGTCTTGAGGTTCTCCTCACTGTCGGCGAGAAATACGCTCTCAGTGATCTCGAGCTCGAGCCGGGTTTGCGGAAGTCCGCTCTGCGCCAACGCAAACGTCACGGTATCGACGAGATTGGTGCCGGCAAATTGCAGGGCGGAGAGGTTGACAGCGACCTTGACGTCGGCCGGCATGCTCATCGCATCGCGACAGGCCCTGGCGAGCACCTGATTGCCGAGCTCGACGATCAAGCCCCCCGCCTCCGCCACCGCAATGAACTCCGCCGGAGGAATGTAGCCCCTGCTGCTGTGATGCCAGCGCGCCAGGGCCTCGACCGATTTTGCCCGACCGGTGCCGAGCTCGATCACGGGCTGATAAAACACCTCGATCTCCTCGCGCCAGATCGCTTCACGCAGCTCGATCTCGAGCACGTTGCGCTGATCCGCTTCGGCCTTGAGCTCCGCCGAATAGACGTGGAAGCAGCTTCGGCCGGAATTCTTTGACCTGTAGAGCGCAAGATCGGCGTTGCGAAGTATCTCGTCGACCCGCGTGCCGTGCTCGGGCACGAGCGCAAGGCCAATGCTACAGCCGATCACGACGGGATGGCCATCGATGTGATAGGGCTCGGCGATGGCCTGGACCAGCCGCGCCGCCAGGCTCTCAGCGCCGTCGCGCAACGCGGCCCGGCCCGGCGCCACGATCACGGCAAACTCGTCGCCGCCGATTCGCGCCGCTGTATCGACGTCGCGAATTTGCGCCTTGATCCGGTCGGCAACCTGCTTCAGCAACGCGTCGCCGCATTGATGGCCAAGCGCGTCATTGACGGACTTGAACTTGTCCAGATCGAGCAGGAGCACCGCGAACGCGGGCTCCAGCCGGCGCGAGCGGGCCAGCGCCTGGTCGATGCGCTCCTTGAACAGGTTGCGATTGGCAAGGGCGGTCAGGCTGTCGTAATGCGCCAGCCGCTCGATGCGGTCCGCCGACGCCTTGCGCTCGGTGATGTCCTCGTGAGTAGCAACCCAGCCGCCACCCTCGCGCCGGCCGTAGGAGATGTAGACGACCCGTCCATCCGGAAACTGCACGGTGTTCGATATCTGCTCCGACTGGACGAGCCGGTTCTTCAAATCGACGAGGTACGCCTCGACGTCGAGCACGGCGGTCTGCTTGGCGAACACCTCCCGGAAGTCCATGCCGATCCGAATGTCTTCCGGTACGAGTCCGTACAGTTCGAGCCACTGCCGGTTGAAGGCGATCAGGCGGTCACGGCCGTCGAACATGCTCAAGCCCTGGGGAAGGGTCCTGAGCGCATCCTCGAACTTGCTGGCAAAATCGCGCAGCTCGCGGTGGGCGCGATTCAGCGCCTGCTGCCGCCGCCAATGGAATGTCGTCGCGGCCAGGATGATGAACGTAAGCAGCAGCGCGCCGCCGAGATAGACCTTCTGCCTGAAGGCGGAGCGGGAATAAATCTCCTGCTCCGAAATGCCGACGGTGAAGATGAGCGGAAACGCGCGCGACCTGCGCGCGGTGATCAGCCGGTCGCTGCGGTTCGGTCGGTTCTCGTTCCAATATTGCACATAGAAGCCGTCCCCCAGCTCGCCCTCGACGCGGCTCGGCGCGCGTTGTCCCAGCACGGAGCCCTGGTCCACGCCACGGGCGGCAAGCACGACGTGGTTCGCATTTCTGAGCACCAGCGTTCCTCCGACGCCGAGCTTTGCGGTGTCGTAAAACCTGCCGACGACGTCGACGCTGAGCGAGCCGACGACCACGCCTAACGGATTCCCGGCGAGGTCGAACAGCTTTCGCGCGAGCTGGATGGTCCATTTGTGCGACGCCCGCCCCAGCACTGGGGTGGCGACGTAGAGCCGGTCATCGGCTTGCGCCATGACGTTGATGAAGTGCTCGCGATCGCCAAGATAGAGCGGCGGGCCCGAATAGCCCGCGGTCGTATTGATCATGTAGCCGTCCAGTCCGATCAGCGCGAACTGAACCACGTCGCCGGTCGCAATGCGGGCCTTGTCGGACCATGACTTCAGACTAAAGGTGAGCGGTTCCTGAGCGTAGAGCGTTCGCACCACCAGCAACGACTGATCGACGCGCTCGAAGATGCGTTCGGTGTTTTCCTCGAACAGTTCGGCGACGCTGTCGCCGTGCGACCGCGCCTGCCCGACCGCGTCCGCCCGCTCCGATGACGTAATCGCGATGTAGCCGATCCAGACCAGGGGCAGGAAGAAGAATGCGATCTGCAGCGGGGCATTGCGCAGAATCGTCAACGCCGCCCTGCGAATTGATCTCGCGAGCATCATCCTGCCCACTCCCCGCGTCAGCCACAGGGGCAGAGCAGAGCTCATCGCGGAAAATAGCACCGGCTCCCTCCGCCTTGCACCGGGACGGCCACGGCCGGAAACCGGACGCGGGCCTGTCCATGGCCCCGAAGTTAAGCGGGACAGCCTTAAATTTCGGTTGGAACAATGCTCAATTCTTCGGCTTGCGGCTTCCGTATGATCACGGAAGTCAGACGTTTTTGAGCAACCGGGCGATATTGGCATATTGGGAGCAGCATTTGAGCGGCCCCCGGTTCCGGGCCTCACACCGCGCGCGCAAGAACGATTACGCCGGACAGGACGAGGATCGCGCCTGCCGTATAGCTCAATCTTCGGCCGAACGGCAGCAGCTTCTCTCCGGCGACATAGAGCATGATGCCAACGATCCAGACCAGGTTCATCACGCCGCCGACAAACAGCAAGACCATCAGAAACCAGCAGCAGCCGACGCAGTAGCTGCCGTGGCGCAGCCCCATGCGGAATGCCCCGCGCGTGCCGGGCCGCCAATGCCGGCTGAGAAACAATAGCGGGCTCTCGCAGTACCTCAGGCAGGCGTGTTTGAGTGGCGTGAATTGATAGAGTCCCGCGGCAAGCAGGATGACGCCGCCCAAAACCGCGCTGGTGCTTGCCATCGCCATCGACAAGAGGCCGAGGCGCTCAAGCAGCCATTGCGCCAGGACTGCTGCGAGACTGAATCCTGCCCATGTCACGAGGTACCCGGCGAGAAAGATCCAGGCATCGATTGCGGCGCGGGGTGCCGTCTCGTGCTTGTGCCTGACAGTCGCATACAAGAGGACGGTGGGCGCCGCGCTCGGCGCCATCATCGCGATCATCATCACCCACCACATCGCGAACAGCAGCGCGGCAGAGCGCAGCGTCCATGGCATGGGGGCCATGTCCGGCATCTCGGCCATCATGTCGGTGTCCATGCCGGCGCCGCCCGCGAGATAGGCCCAGGCGAGCGCCGCCACAGCGGCAGTCCCGATCGCGACGATCAAGCGATCGCGGGAGAGCAGGTGTTCCAGTATCGCACGCCCGTGCATTGGTTGACCGCCAGCGCAGTGACGAATCCGGGAGTCGGCCCCTCATCCTTCGCGACGCGCGTTGTCGCGCTCCCCCGCAACATAACGTGCTGACACCGATGGTACGGCCTCGGTGTCAGCGCTGCATCACGCCGCAACGCCCTCGGGCGTCTGTACGACATTGGCGAGCGAGCTGTGCGTGCCCTGGGTCTCGAATAGGATCGCGCCGGTCGAGCGGATATTGGCGGACGCGACCTCGGCAGCTCTGTGCTCGAAGCCCTCGGGCATGACCACCTGAACTCGATGTGGAGCACCGGTCACGGGATTCTTGATCGGCTCCACCTCGGTCTCGAGCAGATCGCCGGCGACGAGTTTTGCGACACGGCCATCCTTGTCGAAGGAGAATTCGAACGGCGCGAAAACCGGATCGTGAATCGTCGTTACGATCAGGCTGAAGATGTGGAACAGCGTGCCCTCCGCCGAATGCTTGCCCGACAGAATGTTGAACAGCGCCTGTCGCTGCTCCGGCGTGGCGCGCTGGTCGACGATGGGCTGCATCTTGCCGTTGCCTTGATGCAGCGCGCCCGGAAAATCCACCACGACCGCAAAACAAATGCCGTCGAGCTTGACGCCCTCAAAATGCCCCGTCGTGATCCGCATGCCGACCATGCCTTTGCAATAGCCGAGGGTCGGTAGAGCGTTGAAATCGCAGGGGCAGCCAAACGCGCAATTGCAATTCTTCATCCATTCGCCTTCGAGACGCCAGTCCGATGCAGCCATGACACATCTCCCAATGTGAGCGGGGACAGCGGCAGCCATTGACGAATCTGTTCGGCGTTCTTGTCGAGCCGAAGCGAAAAGCGCGCGAGCGGGATCGAATCCGATCAGAAGGCCGGCATCGCAGAAAAAGGTACGGTGGCGAGCTGCCGTTTACCGTCCCAATGGCGAGGGATCATATCAGCGGCAGCCGGTCTCGTATAGCGAACCAGGATAGTGGCTCGGGATCGGCCCGCAGCTGGGAATGTCGTCAGGGAATGGTGCCCAGGGGCGGAATCGAACCACCGACACTGCGATTTTCAGTCGCATGCTCTACCAACTGAGCTACCTGGGCGTGCTGAGCGAAGGACCCAAGGCCCATCGAGCGGGCGGTTTATAGTGGGCTCGGGGCGGCCTGTCCACCCGGCTTCGCCAAGTGGCTTCGCCGGGCGCGGCCCGGCTGTGCACAAGGTGGGACGGGCTTGCCGCGGCTTGCGGGCGGCACGCTGGCCATCCAAGCAAAGCGTTGATATAATTTAACTATTCGACGTCATCCACGTCGTCGTCGCGGCCGGGGATGACGTAGGAGCCTTTCAGCCAGCGATTCAAGTCGACGTCGCGGCAGCGCGAGGAGCAGAACGGACGGGTGGCCTCGGACTGCGGCTTGCCGCAGATCGGACAGGTTTTGAGCGGGCTGGCGGGATTTTTGACCTGGTCGTCCATGATGTCGGCGGCTTGCACGGGGTGAAACGGTTCAAGAGCCTGTCGGCAAACAGGTTCCCTGGGCGGCGGCGCATGCGCCCCGCCCGGCCATTCTACTTTGCATGGGGTTGTTTTCGCGATTTTTGTTGGGCCGCGGCTTGCCGGCTCACACCGCGGTGGTGGCGTTGAGCCAGCCGAAGCGGATCGGGAAGCCTTCGCCGCCGAGCAGCGTGGTGGTCTCATAGAGCGGCAGGCCGACCACGTTGGTGTAGGACCCCACCATCTTCACCACGAAGGAGCCGGCGATGCCCTGCACGGCGTAGCCGCCGGCTTTGCCGCGCCATTCGCCGGAGCCGATATAGGCCTGGATGTCGTCTTCCGAGAGGCGCTTGAAGCGGACGCGGGTCTCGACCAGGCGCTGGCGGAAGGCCTCACGCGGCGTGACCAGACAGATCGCGGTGTAAACGCGGTGGTTGCGGCCCGACAGCAGCCGCAGGCACTGCGCGGCCTCGTCCACCAGATTGGCCTTGGGCAGAATGCGGCGGCCGACCGCCACCACGGTGTCGGCAGCGAGGATGAAGGCGCCGCGCAGCTCGTCGTCGAGCT
>NZ_JALBGZ010000230.1:0-8594 GCF_023006515.1 Bradyrhizobium sp. PRIMUS42 | reverse complement strand
ACTGCCGCGGCGATGCCGCCTTGCGCCCATGCGGAGGATGCGCCCAGTCCGAGCGGCGCAGCCGAGATCAAGGTCACCGGCCGCGGCGCGAGCTTCAGCGCACAGAACAGTCCGGCAAGGCCGCCGCCGACGATGACGATTTCGTCGGTGCTGCGGGTGAGGTTGTGGATGTTGTTGGTCATGTGTTTCCTCTTGCTCATCTGTCGTCCCTGCGGACGCAGGAACCCATACGCCGCGGCGGAAGTTGTCTTGCGAAGCTGCTTGTTGCCTTTCTTCGCAACCACATCTCCCGGTGGTTATGGGTCCCGGATCTGCGCTGCGCTTGTCCGGGACGACATTGGTGTTTGCCGCTACATTTTCCCTTCAATTCTTCAGATTGATCATCCGCTCGACCGAACGCCGCGCACGCACCGCAAGCGCGGGATCGATCGTCACCTCATCGCGCAGCGTCAGCAGGCTCTCCAAGATGTTGGCGAGCGTGATGCGCTTCATGTGCGGGCAGAGATTGCAGGGACGCAGCATCTCCACGTCGGGCAGCTCGGCGCGGACATTGTCGGCCATCGAGCACTCCGTGATCATCACCAGCCGTCGCGGCCGCTTTTCGCGCACCCAGTTGATCATGTGCGCGGTTGAGCCGGTGAAGTCGGCTTCCGCCAGCACGTCCGGCGGGCACTCCGGATGCGCGATGATCTGCACCGAGGGATCGGCCTCGCGAAACTCGCGCAGTTCCTTGCCGGTGAAGCGTTCGTGCACCTCGCAGGCGCCCTTCCAGGCGATTATCTTCACGTCGGTCTTCGAGGCGACGTAGGTGGCGAGATAGCGGTCGGGCAGGAAGATCACGCTTGGCGCGCCGAGGCTCTCGACCACCTGCACCGCGTTCGACGAGGTGCAGCAGATGTCGACCTCGGCCTTCACCTCCGCCGACGTGTTGACGTAGGCGACCACGGGCACGCCGGGAAATCTTTCGCGGAGCAGGCGGACGTCCGCGCCGGTGATGCTGGCAGCGAGCGAGCAGCCGGCGCGCATGTCGGGGATCAGCACCGTCTTGTCCGGGTTGAGCAGCTTCGACGTCTCCGCCATGAAGTGCACGCCGCACTGGACGATGATGCCGGCCTTCACCTTGGTTGCTTCGACGGCGAGCTGAAGTGAATCGCCGCCGATATCGGCGACGCAGTGGAAGATCTCCGGGGACTGATAATTGTGCGCGAGGATCACCGCGCCCCGCGCGCGTTTCAGCTCGTTGATCGCCTGGATCGTCGGCGCCATCAGCGGCCACTCGATCGGCGGGATCACATGCTTCACACGCTCATAGAGTGGCGCGGTGGCGCGCGCGACCTCCGGCGTCCATGCCAGTGAGGGCGTTGGCAGCGCGGGTCCCGTTCGTGCCGGCGCGGCACGAGGGGAGGCGGTGACTTGGCCCTGGGGCCGGTTGGCAAAGTCGTCGGGCCCGTAAATTCCAGCGATCGGCATCGAAGCCTCCCTTGCAGATATCGTTTATACTCATAGTGAGCATATATGGGGCCCAATTAATCTGGCCGGACGGCCAGCAAATCGAGTCAAATATGCTCAGTATGAGCAAATCGAAGATAACACGCTCTGCTGAAGACCGCCAGATTCTTCCGCACACATTTCCGTCAAGCACGGGCTTGGCGGTCGGCGAGGCCAGATTGAAACGCAATGCTCCCGCGGCAGCTCCCCGTGGAATGCAACCGTTTTTGACTTGGGGTTTTCATGCAAGTGCATTAAATGGCATGTTCGCGGCCGCCGCTTTGCCAGTCCGCCAAAGACAGACGAGGACAACATGTCGACATCAGCGGGCGAACTTGCTCCGGCCTCACGTTCCTCCAACTGGCGCACTCCGGCGGTCATCATTCTCTGCGGTTGTGCGATCGGCATGCTCGGCTTCGGACCGCGCTCGGCGCTCGGCTTCTTCGTGCAGCCGATGAGTCACGAATTCTCCTGGGGCCGCGACGTGTTTGGCCTCGCGATTGCCGTGCAGAACCTGTTGTGGGGCTTGGGCCAGCCGTTCGCCGGTGCGGTCGCAGATCGTTTCGGCCTGTTCCGGGTGATGTGCGTCGGCGCTCTGCTCTATGCCGGCGGCCTGCTGTTGATGCGCTACTCCTCGACGCCGTTGTCGCTCAACCTCGGTGCGGGCGTCATGGTCGGTTTTGGTCTCGCCGGCTGCTCGTTCAATCTGGTGCTGTCGGCGTTCGCCAAGCTCCTGCCGGCCGAGAAGCGCGGCCTTGCGCTTGGTGCCGGCACGGCGGCGGGATCATTCGGGCAGTTCCTGTTCGCGCCGATCGGCGTCGCCTTGATCGACAATTTCGGCTGGCAGCAGGCGCTTTCCGTGTTCGGCTTCCTGATGTTGCTGATCATCCCGCTATCGCTGGCGCTCTCGACGCCGCGGGTTTCGCATGCGACGCACGCGACGCCCGCGGACGATCAGACCTTCACCAGGGCGCTTGCCGAAGCCTTCGGCCACCGCTCCTATGTGCTGCTGGTGCTCGGCTTCTTCACTTGCGGATTCCAGCTCGCCTTCATCACCGTGCATCTGCCGGCCTTCCTGGTCGATCGCGGCATCACCGCGCAAACCGGCGGCTGGGTGATCGCGGCGATCGGCCTGTTCAACATCGTGGGGTCGCTGAGCGTCGGCTATCTCCAGAACTCGCTGCCCAAGCGCTACATCCTCTCGACCATCTACTTCACGCGTGCGCTGGCGACCCTCGCCTTCATCTCGTTCCCCATCACGCCGTTCTCGGCGATCGCGTTCGGTGCGGTCTCCGGCCTGACATGGCTGTCGACGGTGCCGCCGACCTCGGCGCTGGTGGCGCTGATGTTCGGCACGCGCTGGCTTGCAACGCTCTACGGCTTCGCCTTCGTCAGCCATCAGGTCGGCGGCTTCCTCGGCGTCTGGTTAGGGGGCATCGTCTTCGAGCGCTTCGGTTCCTATACGCCGATCTGGTGGCTCTCGATCCTGTTCGGTGTGCTCTCGACGCTCATCAATCTTCCGATCGTCGAGAAACCCGTCGCACGGGCAGTTGCGCAGCCGGCCTGATCGGCTAAACATCCCGGTCAAACCAGTCAGGGAGTTCAGTCGTGGCCACATTCAAGGCGATCCGGATCGACAAGGCGGACAAGGGCACCACTGCCGCACTGACGCAGTTCGACGAAGCCGAGCTGATGGACGGCGACGTCACCGTCCGCGTCGAATGGTCGACGCTGAACTACAAGGACGGCCTTGCGCTCACCGGAAAGGCGCCGGTGGTGCGCCGCTTCCCGATGATCGCCGGCATCGACTTCGCCGGCACCGTCGAACAATCCTCGCATCCGCAGTGGAAGGCTGGCGACAAGGTCGTCTGCACCGGTTGGGGCATGGGTGAGACCCATCTCGGCGCCTATGCCGAGAAGGCGCGGGTGAAGGGCGACTGGCTGGTGGCCTTGCCGCAAGGCCTGTCGGCGCGCGATGCCATGGCGATCGGCACCGCCGGCTTCACCGCGATGCTCTCGGTGCTGGCACTGGAGAAGCACGGTCTGTCGCCGAAGAGCGGTCCCGTGGTGGTGACGGGTGCCGCCGGTGGCGTCGGCTCGGTCGCCACGGCCGTGCTTTCGAAGCTGGGCTATCACGTCATCGCTTCGACCGGCCGTGCCTCGGAGGCCGACTACCTGAAAGAGATCGGCGCGGCTGAAGTCATCGACCGTAATGAATTATCGGCACCGGCCAAGCCGATTGCAAAGGAGCGTTGGGCGGGCGGCGTCGACAGCGTCGGCTCGACCACACTGGCGAATCTGCTGTCGATGACGAAATACGGCGGGGCAATTGCGGCCTGCGGCCTGGCGGCCGGCATGGACCTGCCGTCGTCTGTCGCGCCCTTCATTTTGCGCGGGGTGTGCCTTCTCGGCATCGATTCCGTGATGTGCCCGATCGAGCCGCGGAAGGCCGCGTGGCAGCGCTTGGCGTCCGATCTGGATCGGACAAAACTATCTGAAATCACTCAGGAAATCCCGCTCGACGAAGTTCCGCAATGGGGCGCGAAAATCCTGGCCGGTCAGGTCCGCGGCCGCATCGTGGTAAAAATTGTCTAACGGCGTTCAGACTTTACCAACCAAGCTGCTTCAATGTCGCCATGGTTCGTATGGTAAGCAGCGGGTAAAGAGATAAGGCATCGCCCGCTGCGGGGGTTGGTTCGGAGTTGAGCATGCTTGCGCGTATTGTGTTGGGGGCTGTCACGGCGGCAGCAACGTTTGCGCCGGCCATTGCCGGAAGCATGAACGCCGACGAGGCGCGTCGCTTCGTGGCCGGCAAAGTGTTTGCCTTCACCTGTTTCGACGGCACCCGCGGTGCAGGCCGAATCCTCGACGACCTCGGCGCCGCCGGTGCGGTGCAGTTCTCAGGCGCGGGCCCGGTGAAACATCTCCGCCTGCCCGGCAACACGCTCCAGATCCGCGGCCAGAACGTCTGCGCCTCGATCAAGGGCATTCCGTTCGAGCCCTGTTTCAACCTCGAAAAGACCGATGATCGCAGCTTCCGCGGCTCGGTGTCGGGCATGGGCTTCGCCTATTGTGACTTCCATCACCAGGGCGGCAACCAGATGCTGATGGCCCGCGCCGCGGCCCGGCCGCGCTCGCTGCACAGGTCGGAGCACACCGGTTCGGTTGGTTCGTCCAACACCGAGATTGCCGCGCGCGTGGAGACGCCGCGCGTCGAGAGCAGCCGGCTCGAGCCGGTGAAGTCGGATACCAGGTCGGAGCCTGCCAAGAACGAGGGCCCGCTGGAGCTGCGCCGTTCGACCCAGTGAGACGGCCGCGCGCGTCAGTCCGCACACTTTTTCGTTGAAGACGTCCATCGAACACGAAGCCGCCGCGCCGTAGTCATACGGACGGCGGCTTTCATGCCTTGGTAGCTGTTCGCGCTCCAGTTTGCGTACGGCCGGGAGGGGGGCGCGGCCCGATAAAAGGGTTCAACGATGTCGCTGTACTTTTTCCGCATCAGCACCGGTCGCTATTCCGGCGCCGCCGACCAGCCGTATGAGTTCGACGATCGCGCAGCCGCCTGGGCCGAGATGACAGAGGTCTGCGCCAACCTGCTCGGTGGCATCGCGCGCGGCTTGAAGCCGAACGCCGAGTGGTGCATGGAGCTGCTCGACGAGAACAAGCAGCCAGTCTTCCGCATCAGCCTCGTCGGCGAGAGCCATCCGCTGACGGCGTCGCCGA
Organism: Bradyrhizobium sp. PRIMUS42; assembly: GCF_023006515.1. NCBI lineage: Bacteria > Pseudomonadati > Pseudomonadota > Alphaproteobacteria > Hyphomicrobiales > Nitrobacteraceae > Bradyrhizobium > Bradyrhizobium sp. PRIMUS42. The sequence continues at coordinate 3,383 of NZ_JALBGZ010000230.1, read as the reverse complement.
GCGAGGGCGCGCGTTAACGAATGCGATGCTTGCAAATCCGCGAAACTACGTGCCATTGCGCGCAAAACGTGTGGAGTTCGACTGGGTTTAGGCAAGAGCCGTGCGTAATTCTACCTAGCCTGCAGCGGTCGCACTTAACGTTAACGAGGTACTTCCAGTTTAGCCTTCCCGGAGTTTTCGCGCTTCGTCGCGGCAAATGCGTATCCGGGGATATTTTCGATGACGTTCATTCAGAACCTGCGAATCGGCACCAAGGTCGCCATCACCTCCGCGCTGACCATCGGGCTCGTCGCGCTGATGATCTTCCTCCAGACGAGCGGGAATGCCGAAGTCCAGAAACTCGGCAATGAAGCGTCGGGACAGCAGGCGATCGCGCAAAACGCCGCGGAAGCGAAGGCGTCGGTCCGGGGCATGCAGATCGGCATTCGCGATATCCTGATGGCGTCTGCTCCGGCCGAGATGCAGAAGGCCGCCACCTATTTCAACGACCGGCAGACGGCGGCGCTGAAATTCGCCGGTGAGATGGCCAAGCTGTCGCGCTCGGCTGAAAATCACAAGCGGATCGATCGCCTGACCGCGCTGATCGGCGACTACGGCAAAGGTCAGCAGCAGATCGAGGCCATCCGCAAGCAGGAACTCGCACTCGACGGGAAGAAGGACGGCGAAGCGTCGGTGCAGCTCGCAAAGCTCGCGTCTGAGGTCGATCGTATCCGCAAGGGGACGCTGGGGCCGATCAACGAAGAGATATCCGAGCTGGCAAACCAGATCACCGACTTCGCCAAGCAGAAGAGCCGTGAGGCGCGCGCCGAAGCGGAAGCCGAGGCCGTGTCGGTTGGCCGGACGTCGTTCGTCACCGGCGTGCTGGTCGCGCTGGTCCTGATCGGAACGTGCATCTTCTCCGTCTTCAGCATCGCGCGGCCCATGCGCGCGCTGACGGTGGCGATGGAAAAGCTTGCCGGCGGCGATTTCTCGGTGGTGCTGCCCGGCCTCGGCCGCAAGGACGAGGTCGGCGAGGTCGCCGGTGCCGTGGAGAAATTCAAGGTCGTCTCGGAGCAGAAGGCGCGCGCGGAAGCGGACGCCAGGATGCGGCAGGATCAGATCGCGGCCGAGCAGCGCAAGGCCGAGATGTACAGGCTGGCCGACAGTTTCGAAGGCGCCGTCGGCGAGATCGTCGGGACGGTGTCGTCGGCCTCGACCGAGCTTGAGGCCTCCGCTACCACGTTGACGTCGACCGCCGAGCGCACACAAGAGCTCACCACCGTTGTGGCGGCAGCATCGGAAGAAGCATCAACCAACGTGCAGTCGGTGGCATCCGCAACGGAGGAACTTTCCTCCTCCATCACCGAGATCAGCCGCCAAGTGCAGGAATCCGCCCGCGTCGCCAGCGAGGCGGTCAGCCAGGCCCGCACCACGACGGACCGTGTCGGCGAGCTTTCCGCGGCCGCGGCGCGGATCGGCGACGTCGTCGAGCTGATCAACACCATCGCCGGCCAGACCAATCTGCTGGCGCTCAACGCAACCATCGAGGCCGCTCGCGCCGGCGAGGCTGGACGCGGCTTTGCCGTCGTCGCTTCCGAGGTCAAGGCGCTCGCCGAGCAGACTGCGAAGGCGACAGGTGAAATCGGGCAGCAGATCGCCAGCATCCAATCCGCGACCGAGCAATCGGTTGGCGCGATCAGGGACATCAGCGACACTATCGAGAAGCTGTCGGAGATTTCTTCGACCATCGCTGCCGCCGTCGAGGAGCAGGGCGCGGCGACGCAGGAAATTTCCCGCAACGTGCAGCAGGCGGCCGAGGGCACTCATCAGGTGTCGTCCAACATCACCGACGTGCAGCGCGGCGCGAGCGAGACGGGTTCGGCGTCCTCGCAGGTGCTGTCCGCCGCGCAGATGCTGTCCGGCGACAGCAATCGCCTCAAGCTCGAGGTCAGCAGGTTTCTCGGCACCGTGCGCGCCGCCTGACGTTCCTATCAGTGCGTGTGATTAACCTCATGCGCGCGCGTACCGTGCTGGATTGCAAGGGCTTTTCGCGCTGACCCAGTATTTTTCCGGGAGCCATTATTAACCAATTCGGAATGGCAGTCGCTCACGTTTTGGGCAAGGGCGATCAACGCCTGGGCGGCCGACAATGATTTGGCTGCGAATTTCCCCAGGGAAACGTGGCCATGTTGAGCCTTGTTCAGAATGTGCGGATCGCGACGAAGCTTGCGATCGCGTCGGCCTTCGCCATCCTGCTGGTCCTTTCCATGATAGCAAGTCATCTTGTCGGCAACGGCGATGTGCGTCGTTCCAATCAGGCTGCATTCGCGCAACTGGAATTGGCGCGCGAGGCGGTGGAAGCCAAGCTTGCGGTGCGCAGCATGCAGCTCGCCGTCCGGGACATTCGGCTGGCCAACAACGCAGGCGAATTGCAGAAGGCGAGCGAGGCTCTCCTCGAACGACTTGGAACGTTGACCAAGCTTGCCGAAGCGATGTTGAAGCTGTCGCAGGTGTCCGAAAACCGGACGCGGATGGAGAAGCTCAAGAGTCTCGGTGCGAATTATGTCAAGGCAGCCCAGCAGGTGGCTGCGATCCGCGGCGAGGCAATTGCCCCGACGGGAGCGGATACGACTGCCCGTGTCGCGAAGCTCGTCGAAGAAGCGGCGCGTCTTACCCGCGAAGCGACGCTGCCACTTGCGGCCGAAATGGATCAGATCGCCAGCCAGATCGCCGATTTTGCCAAACACAAGGGCGAAGACGAGATCGCGCTCTCTCTCAAGGAGATGGCGTCGAGCGAGCACATCGGAATGATCGTCGGCGCGCTCGCCGCGCTCGTCCTCGTTGGCTCCTGGCTGATGTCGTTCCTGACCATCGCACGGCCGATCCGTGCGCTGACCGTGGCCATGGATACGCTCGCGGGCGGCGACTTTTCTGTGGTGCTGCCCGGGCTCGGCCGTAAGGACGAGGTCGGCGGCGTGGCTGCGGCCGTCGAAAAGTTCAAGGTCGTGTCCGAACAGAAGGCGCGTGAGGAGGCCGAGGCCAAGATCAGGCAGGATCAGGCTGCAGCCGCGCAGCGCAAGGCCGAGATGCATAGGCTGGCCGACGGCTTCGAAGCCGCGATCGGTGAGATTGTCGATACCGTGTCCTCGGCTGCGACCGAACTGGAAGCCTCGGCGTCGACATTGACATCGACTGCAGAACGCGGGCAGGAGCTCACCACCGTGGTGGCTGCCGCCTCCGAAGAGGCGTCCACCAACGTGCAGTCGGTGGCGTCAGCGACCGAGGAGCTGTCGTCCTCGATCACCGAGATCAGCCGCCAGGTGCAGGAATCCGCCCGCGTCGCCGGCGAGGCGGTCATCCAGGCCCGCGCCACGACGGATCGTGTCGGCGAGCTTTCCGCGGCC
>NZ_JALBGZ010000022.1:0-27511 GCF_023006515.1 Bradyrhizobium sp. PRIMUS42 | reverse complement strand
AGCGCCCAGCCGGGTTTGGCGTCGGCGATGCGTCTGCGCGTCCGCAGCACGGCACGGGCTCGCGTCAACTCGTGGGTCGGGGCGCGGATATCCATGCCGGCGTCGTGGAGAACCAGATCTTCGAGATGGACGAGCTCACCTTCCAGCCACAGACTGGCGCAGGCATCAGTATAATGGGTGCGCGCGACCCAACCGTCGCGAATCGGGCTTCTCGCCAACCGCTCGTCGAGGCGAGCCAGGGAATCCTCGGCGGCGGCGAGCGGCCCGGCGAGCTGGGCCCAGGGCAGCGGATCGGGGATTTTGTAGCTCGGCGACAAGGTCTTGATAACCTTAACAGGAAACGATGAAACGGAAGCTAACATGGCTTTGGGTTCCGTCATAGCGAGGCATGTTCCTGGCAACCGCTCACTATCGATAACCAGCCCTTATCGATAGGGTTGGACGTCACGGCGCAAATCAGTGATTCTGAGCTCTGGGGAGCCCCGGACATCGCATCGTCTGGGCACCCGATCGGCCCGTGAGCCCGCCATGCTGAGGCGCTTTGCCGTTCCGGAAGACAAAGTCCCCTGCCCTTCCGGTTGCAGGGACGGCCTGGCGGCTGCCTCAGGCGGCCTCGATGTCGGTCTGCGGAAAGTCGCCGCCCTTGAACATCAAGGGCTGGCCCAGATGCCGGGCACAGGCATAGGCAAAGCAGTCCCCGAAATTGAGGCTCGCCGGATGCCGGCCCTTGCCGTACCGGTCGAAGGCGTCGAGCGCGATCCGTGCCGTCTCCGGCGGCACCGCTACCACGGCGATCTCCATCAGCGCGAGATAGTCTTCGACCGCCTCCGCGGCGGCGCTGACCGAAAGTTTCAACACGCGCGCCACCGCGACCGCCGCCTCCCACACCGCCAGCGGCGAGGTCAGACGCGTTCCGGTCTGCTGCAGGCGGGCCAAAAGCTCACGCGCCTCGTCCTCGTCGGTCAACAACGCAGTCAGCGCCGACGCGTCGATGAACATCAGGTGTCCTCATACAGGCTGTCGCGGAACGCCTTGTCGGCGGGCTGGCCCTGCGCCGGATTGCCCTTGGCGCGCAGATCCCGGCAGAACTGGACGCCGAGGTCGACCAAAGACGGTTTGCCCTGCTCGCGCTCGAGCTCATGGGCGAGTGCGGCGTGCACGGCTTCGGTGAGGCCGATTTTTTTCAGCGCCGCCACCTTGCGGGCTAGCGCATCGGTCTCCGGGTTCTTGATGTGGAAAGCCATGCGCATTCCTCTAGATCGTGGAGTGTATCCGTATATATCATCTCGGATACACAGAGGGAAGGGTCGGTTGCGCCATTGGCAGGACCAACAAGGTCCTGGGCGCCGCCGATTCGGCCCCCGCTCAGGGCGACGGGGCGCAGCCTGCCGCTCGCGCGCCACGGAAATCGCGGCAATCCCGCTAAAGGCGCACGGCCCTCGCGGCGTGTGAGGCGGCTTTTATGGTCAATAGTCGATGAACGCCTCCCCTCTCCGTCTCCCTGACGCTGGTTCAATCGAGGCCGTCCTCGCAGACCTCGATCCGGCCTCAGCTGACGACGACCTCGTCCCAGCGCTCGCCCACGCCTTCGAAGGTTTTCAGTTCAGCGTCGCGCGGATCGACGATGACTACTGGCGCGACACCCGTTCGGTAATTCGACCGGATGGCACGCGGATTGGCGAACTGCGGCCCTGGATGACGGCGGAGCTCGCCAAGGACGGCGGCGCCATCGATGCGCTTTGGCGCCGCCTGAAAGAGACGGACCTGCAGATCACCGAGTGGCGCGGCACCGGCGCGTTTGTCTTCGCGCCGACCGGGCCAGGCGCAGCCGACTATGTTCAGATCGCGCTCGGGCGAGAAATCGAATGGCGAGCCGGCCCCATCGTCAATCCGAACTACCGCCCGTTTGGCCAAGAGGAACTGCTCGATCCGAGCTGGCCCCGCACTGATCAGCCGCCTCAGTCGGATCGCCTGGCCGGTCCGGTCTATCGCCTCCTCGGCCGAGCCGGCGGCGCGGTGATCCACGTTCGCAGTTTTCTCGATCGTTGCGGCCGCATCGAACGCGAGAAACGCGAAGCCAAGCGGCCTGAGATGGAGGGGCGTGTCATTCGCGAAGTCGGACCTTGGGGGACGCGCGAAACCCCGTTTCTTGAAGCGGTCCCGGATTGGTTCGACTACGTGCCTCGGGAGTTACGGTTCTTTCGGGACTGGGAGGACTCGAGCGCCAGGCCGCATCGCGTCTTCGAACATTGGGCGCTCGATGTCCGCGATTATACGCACAAGGGAGAGCGCGAAGTCGGCTTTGTCCCCCGGCCGCTGCAGCCGCTGGCCGAGCGCCTCGCGCCGCCAAAGGATGCGTCCATTCATATCCTGATGGACCGGATCGAGGCCGTGGACCGCGAGATCAGCCTGCCCTTCGGCTGGTTCTTCCTGATGATCCACGGCCACTGGGTCGATCCCGACGTCGGCCTGGCGATTGCGCAAGGCCTGAAGGCGCAGCGCGTGCGCCTGCCCGACCCCGACGCCCGCGTGCTGCTGCGCTGGGCGGATCGAACTTACGGCTTCTGACTGAGCAACGCCGATGGACGACATCACCTCCCGCCCCTGATCTCCGACCCCGAAACCCGGCGGGCGCTGCAGCTCGATGCGCTCTCGGCGATCCTGCCGATGGAACGGCGCGACCGGCTCGCCGCGCTCCTGACCGACGACGACGTCGAAACGCTGAAGCACCTCGCGCGCGAGGGCATGGCGAGAATAGTCTGCGGGCGCTGGCCTCGGACCTCGCCTATCTCGAAGCTTGGCGCGAAAATCCTCCGAGGCCGAATTTTTAAGGTTAGCACTCTATGAATGCCACCCCTCCTCTTTGGTGCTTCCCGCGAGCCTGTGCTGAATGGCATTGGGAGCCAGCGCAACAGGGAGATGTTGTCAGCTGACAACATCCATCCCAGGCAACCCCCGTTGTCAGCTGACAACAACCTCTTCCCGGGGCGCTGTTATCTGGCAAGAGTTCCGCCCGTCCGATGTCGCTATGTTGGAGTGGCTCGCAGCTCGGATCTCTGCGGATCTCCCATCGGGCCGAGGCTCGGTGCGGCCGCTTTGCTGCTTGCTATCCAAAGGAGCGGCTGGCCTTCGGCACTGGGCGCCTCGTCTTGTTGAACTCGATTAGGACAGTCCGCCGCGAGGTCGATTCACCCTTCGCCCGGGTCATCCCAATGTCGCATGTGATGGCCCCATCCCTAACTCCAGCGATGCCGCGCGCCCCTGCGTGCGAATGCGCCGAACCAAGCGCATCTCAAGCTTGGCGATGGACGTCGCCTCGGCCGACTGTCCGAAGCCGGGCCAAGTCACTGCCATTACAATCGAGCCGGGCGAGGCCAGTTCTCTGCTGCTTGGTCGTGCCCGGCCGAGGTGGCGAACCGAGTCCAGGTCGCCTATCCGGTCGCGGTCGCGAACGGGATGGGCACCCAGGACCCGCCGTTGGCGGCACACGGGAACGCGGCGCCGCCGCAGAAAGTCCCCGTTGCAAGAGGCGTTTATCCAGCGTCGTGAATTGGGCAGAGTTTGGCGACGATGGTATTTCAATACCAAGGAAAACTGCCTCTAATTATCCGCTCGCGGCGCGCCGGGCGGGGCATTGTCCAGCAGATCCGGACCGAAGCGTCGACAGCGTGTTTGCCCGGCGGCGGTACAGCGTAGGCGGGGAAGTCCCCGATTCATCTGCGAGGGGCTCGGGAATAATGAGCCGACGTTGCCGACTCTTCGCCCGTCCAACGCGGGCGCTGCAAGGCTCGTGTCGCTGACGAGGGCGGCTGAAGCGGGTTGACGGAGGCTGGATGCAGCGTGCCATCACATCATCCGCGGTGAATAATGTCGCGGCGGCCCGCGCCGGCAAGAATGGGGGAGGGGGACGGTTCGGAGCACTTTGCGAGCTGCGCGGGAGGGTCTCTTTGATCGAGACGATGCACAATGGCTGCACCCTTCGATGCAGCGGCGGGAGCGGGGGGCGCCGACTCATGCTAAAGTAGAGTTCCGTCCGGTCGCTGGAGGCTTTGTTGTCAGCTGACAACAGCTGCACGAGGCGCCGAAAAGCCCCCATTGCTTGTGGGCAGAGCGCCATTGAGCGTTAACAACTCGTTAACCCTTTAATTCTTGCTCAAATCATAGAATCGTGGCCATCTCTCAAGACGGAGATCAGGCGTCTGACGTGCAGAAACCGTCTTGAGAAAGCAAATGCCGAGCTTAGCGGAAGATTCACTTACCATGAGCGAGACTGCGTCTGCCCGGATCACCCGGCACGCCGGCATCCTTTCCGGCCAGCTTCGCTCGCTGGCGACAACGCTTTTCCCGCCTTCAGCCAGTAAGTCTCTCCGCTCGTTCTCCTCAGGGGAGGTTGCGCGAATTGTCCGCGTCTCCGATGGTTATCTCCGACAGCTCTCCCTCGACGGACTTGGACCGACCCCAGCGACCGGACTTGGAGGCCGCCGATCCTATACCCTGGCTCAGATTCATGAGCTGCGCGCCTACCTAGCCACGGCGCGGCCCCGAGAAGCGTCGGAATTTCTCCCGCGCCGCCAGCCGGGCGACAAGCTCCAAATTATCACCGTCGCCAACTTCAAGGGCGGGTCCGCCAAGACGACGACGGCATTGTATCTTTCCCAATACCTCGCCCTTGCCGGCTTTCGGGTCCTTGCCATTGACCTCGATCCGCAAGCGTCGCTCTCCGCGATGTTCGGGTACCAGCCCGAGTTTGATATTGGGGCGAATGAAACTCTCTACGGTGCCATCCGGTATGACGAGCACCGCCGGCCGATGCGCGACATCGTTCGGCCGACCTACTTTGACGGGATCGGTCTTGTTCCGGGCAATCTTGAGCTGATGGAGTTCGAGCACCACACGCCTCGCGCAATGATCGAGCGGCGTGAACGCGGACACGACCTGTTCTTTCGCCGAGTCGCCAGCGCCATCGACCAGGTTGCCGACGACTACGATGTCGTCGTTATCGACTGCCCACCCCAACTTGGTTACCTGACCATGGGCGCGCTAAACGCGGCCACCGCGATGCTCGTGACCATCCATCCGCAGATGGTCGATGTCGCATCCATGAGCCAATTTCTCCTCATGACGTCGGATCTCATGTCCGTCATCGAGGAAGCCGGCGGGCGACTCGACCACGACTTCATCCGGTACGTCATCACGCGTCACGATCCCAACGACGTGCCCGAAGCTCAAATCGTGGCCCTCCTTCGTAATCTCTTTGGATCGGATGTGCTCCAGGCCACTGTTTGGAAATCGACTGCAATCGCCAATGCTGGCCTCACCAAGCAATCACTTTATGAGCTGGAGCGCGGCGCGGTAGGGCGGGGCGCCTACGACCGCGCGTTGGAATCAGTCGACGCGGTCAATGCCGAAATCGCGCAACTTCTTAAGAAGGTGTGGGGTCGATGAGCAAACGTACTGACACTATCAAGAGCCTTTTCACGGCCCCGCAATCGAGCACGTTGTCAGCTGACAACGTGCCCGCTGCCTTGCCGCGGGTCTCGTCGGGCTCGGTCCGCTCGTTGAAGGATTCTTTTTCCGAAGTCGAGAAGGAGAACGAGGAGCTTCGCGAAAGAATCGCGTCTGGGGCTGTGATCCTTGAAATCGACCCTTCGCTTATTGATCCGTCACCCCTGTCCGACCGGTTTCGCGACAATGACGATAGCTCGTTCGAAGCACTCAAACAGTCGATCGCACAGCGTGGCCAAGAGGTGCCCATTCTCGTTCGGGAGCATCCTGAAGCAAAAGGGCGCTATCAAAGCGCGTATGGTCATCGCCGCGTCCGCGCCACGCGCGAATTGGGTATTTCCGTCAAAGCGATCCTGCGATCGCTGTCTGATGAAGCCCTTGTCGTGGCGCAAGGACTCGAGAACGCACCGCGCGAGGATTTGAGTTTCATTGAGCGCGCCAGCTTCGCGATGCATATCGAAGATGCCGGGCATAGCCGGTCAATCGTGCAGGATGCGTTGTCGATCGATCGGGCTGAGGCTTCGAAACTCCTTGCCGTCGCTCGATCGGTTCCACCCGAAGTCGTTCGAGCAATCGGGAAGGCTCCGAAAGTTGGCCGCGGCCGCTGGCAGTCCTTCGCTGAATTACTCAAGGATGCCGCGGCGCTCAAACGTGTCAGAGCGGTGATCGCTGACCCGAAATTTGCAGAACGGGAAACCGACGCGCGATTTCTCGCTGCATTCTCAACAGCAAGCCGTCCATCTCCCGCGGGGACATCGAAGCCATCGGAAGAGAAGCCAGTCTTTTCCGCATCCGGGGACAAGATTGCGCACGTGCGTCAGATCGAGCGCGAATTGAAGCTTACCATCGACAAGAATGTCTCGGTGACATTCGCGGCATTTCTTGTGGACCAACTCCCGGCCATCTTCGACGCCTTTTCAAAGACGAGTGGCGGCCAGGAAACTAGCGAGGCCTAACGGCCTCGTCCCGTAAACACGAACCAGGAGCAGACAAGGGAAAGAAAAAAGGCCCCCGAAACGGAGTTCCGGAAGCCTTCTCTTCAAGTTTGGCGACTGACAGAGAATCACTTTCGCGAATCGCAGTCAAGAGTTTCTACGCGATTTTATCGTCGTTTCGGCGAGCAGGTTTTCTTTGCCCAGCTGAGGCAAAGATATGCAGTCACACTCCCCAACGACGCCTTTTGGGCGGCGATCGTTGACGCTTGCCCATGTGGCAAGCCAGATGGTCACAACCGAACGTCCTCCCGAAAAGATCGTGCACAAGTGGAAGATCTTCCACGCCATCTGCACGGCACGACCGCGCCTTGGCGTTTCGGAGCGCTCGCTCTCGGTGTTAAATGCGCTCCTGACCTTCCATCCTGAGACCGCGCTCACAGGAGAGGATGATCTGATTGTCTTCCCGTCGAACCATCAGCTCAGCCGGCGGGCGCATGGCATGCCGGCATCAACGCTGCGGCGTCACCTCGCTGTGCTGGTCGACGCGGGACTGATCGTTCGGCGCGACAGTCCAAATGGGAAGCGGTATGCGCGGAAGGACAATGCTGGCGAAATCGAGCTCGCCTTCGGCTTCGACCTGTCACCGCTCGTCGTGCGCTCTGAGGAGTTTGAGCGCCTGGCGGCTGATATCGAAGCCGAGGCCCGCGCCCTCAAGCTCGTGCGCGAACGGATCACGCTGTGCCGGCGCGACATCGCGAAGATGATTGCAACAGGCATCGAGGAAGCCGTCCCGACGCGGAGGGGAGGGCAGGGGCCTGCCGATTGGCAGGTCGTGCACGCCGCCTTCCGCGGGATCGTCGATCAGATTCCGCGTACTGCCACGCGCCAGCAGCTCGAGCCGATCGCCGACGAGCTGTCGCAACTTGCAGACGACGTGCTCAATCTTTTGGAAGCGCACATCAACTCCAAGAATCCGAGCGCCAATGAGTCCCATTCTGAGCGCCACATACAGAATTCAAATCCAGACGCCCCTATTGATCTTGAACCTGTCCTTCGAGAAGGCAGGGCGGCGGGAGCTGAGCCAAAACCTCAACCATCGCGAGTCGGGGAGGGAGCTTATCCGTTAGGAATGGTCCTGAGTGCGTGCCCGGACATCGTCGATTATGCGAAGGGTGGGGTTTCGAACTGGCGCGATCTCCTGGCCACCGCGGCCGTTGTACGATCGATGCTGGGGATCAGTCCGAGCGCCTGGGAGGAGGCGCAAGCGGTCATGGGCGAGGTCCCCGCAGCCATCGTCGTCGCGTGTATCCTGCAGCGCGGGACGGCGATCAATTCCGCCGGTGGTTATCTGCGCGGTCTGACGCGAAAAGCTGAGGTCGGCGAATTTTCGCTTGGCCCGATCTTGATGGCGCAAATCAATTCCCGGCGGCGAGACAAGCAGCGGGCGTGAGGCGATGAGGTGCCGCTCCCAGACCTTGCCTTTTTCGTGTGATCGAAGGTGCCGCCGCTGGCCCGGCTGCTGCACTGAGTCGGCGCAAAGCCGTTCGGAGAGATCGTCATGGCAAAATGCCCTCCAATCATGCTCACGCCGTTCTTCCAGCTTCGCGATGAAGACGCCGTGGAGCAACGGATGTACGTGGCAGGGTTCGCCGACGAGGCGGGCGAAGCTTGGGGGACGCTGGTCCCGTTGGATGCGGAGATGGTCGAGAACGCCGTTCTGGGACAACAGACATTCACCGTCTGGTGCAACTCTGACGGTCGCATCCAACCGCAGCCGACCAGCGATGGCCTGTTTGAAGAGCTTCTGGAGAAGGGCCAATTGAAGGAGACGCCCCTCGATGAACTCATCGCCGAAGCCATCGAACAGGGCAAGAATGAACCCAATGATGACATCCTCGATATGTTCGAGACCCTGCATGACCGGCTGGTGCGGGCGCAAGGCATGGTCGCTGACGAGATCGCGCGGCGCAGGCGATGACTCCTCGCGCCGCGTATGCGCCTGCGCGGTTCAGTTCTGCGTCGAGCGCGCGAGTTGGCTGCAACAACGGTCCCGGCTGTATTTCTTCAGAACGGCTCCGGGCCAAGAGCAAGGCCGAAGGCCCCATCGCGATCTTCTGCGGTGCCGGTCTGCTGTTCTCCCTTTTGGCGGCTATGCAGTCGTGAACACTCGTCCCGCTCGATGAAGACACCGAAAACCGGCGATCGGGCCGCGCTCGGACTAGGTCTTAGGCTTCGCCGGACCCGGAAAACAGCGCCGTCGGTGGCATCGCGCGCGGCGGCGGGAGGGTTCGACCGCCCGGGGCTCCCGGTCTGCTCTTGAGATCGTATCGCTGGGCCAGGTCGAGTAGCCGCCGCTTGGTGAACGGGTCCGCGTTCTCGGCCAGATCGCGCGCCCGCTGTGCGAAGCCCCTGTAAAATTCTTCCACGACGCCACCCCCCGCAACATCACTGAAAACCGGATTTCAGTGTGAGACGCGCTCCGCGTCAAGCGGTCTGGTGCATGCGGGTAATATCGGCGATCTACTTGTGCTCGCGGTGCACCGGGAACTAAGCTGGTTCCGGCAGGGAAAAACCATGACTCCGCACTACCTGAGCCGGAAGCTGTGCCCAAAGCGCGGGAAGCCGATGACGGCCGTGCCCGACGACGTCGCGCCCGGTCGGCCGCGCTACGTTTGCCTGGTCTGCGAGGACGATCCGCTGCGCGATCCCGCCGCCCGGAAGTGGGCCGAAAGCCCGCTGCGGCCGCCGGCCAAATAACGTTCGAGTCGAATTCGAGCCTGGGAGCCGGATTGCTGCGGAGGCCGATTGCGCTCACGAACCGATCCAACGCTGTGTCGTGCAACCCGCACCACCAGCGTCGTCCCATCGCGCGCCGGCGGTATCGTCGCGGAGGTAGCGTCCGGCTTGTCCACCGACGCTACCATCTGTTCACGCCCTGTAGGCAGGTCGCGTTGATGCGGAGGGCGAGGTGCATCCACATGGCGAGAGGGTCGGAGCCTCGTTTTAGATCTTGCCGTGGCGCCTTCAACAGGTGCGCCGATATTTACTGACAGCAACGATCTCCCTTGCAGGTGATGGCGCGGTGCCTAGGTGGCCTGCCTGAGGTGAACTGCGTCTTGCTGACGCGCCGTTGGCTTGAGCTCCGAATGGCCGAACCGACTAGGGCCGCCTGTCCTCATTCCATGTGTTTTCGCGACGGGCGCACCCATCTCCGTCCTCGATAGAGGCTGGTCTGACCGAAGGCCGATCCCGCTTCGCGGGCTCTCGATCTTGTCCCTGCTACGTCCGTCCACGACTTTCTTCCCCTGGCGCTGCGCGCCATTCCTCGCGGTCCAAGAAAGTCGCTACCGGCCGCCCTCCATTTCATTTCGGCCCTGCGGGTGCAGGTCGATCGCCTCCGGTCTCACGACCGCCATCGAGGTCGCGATAGGCGCGGCCCGAGAAAACAAGGGAATGAGACAATGGCTACCATCGGCACTTTCACCTCCACGGGCAATGGCTTCTCCGGCGCGATCAAGACGCTCAACCTCAACGTCAAGGCCAAGCTGATCCGCGTCGAGAATCCTTCCGACAAGGGACCGCACTTCCGCATCTACTCGGGCAACGTCGAGTTGGGTGCGGCCTGGCAGAAGACCGCGAAGGACACCGAGCGCGACTACCTCTCCGTCAAGCTGGACGATCCGAGCTTCCCCGCTCCGATCTACGCCACCCTGACCGAGGTCGAAGGTGCGGAAGGCCTCCAACTGATCTGGTCCCGGCCGAACCGGGACTGAAGCTCAGCCAGTGGGCTCCGCCGCAAGGCGGAGCCTGCTTCCCTTCGACCGGAGATGCGATCATGACCATCGACACTATCGAAGAATTGCGCGCCGAGCTCCGCGAATGCCTGTTTACGCCGGCGGAGCGTAAGGCGCTCGAAATCGAATTGGCCGAACTCATCCGCCAACGCGACGAAGCGCTCGCAGCCGAGGAGGGGGCATAAGCCCCCTCCTCTTGCGGCCTTACGCTGCACCGTCGTTAGGGACCGCTCCTCCGTTCAGGACATCCTTGATGGCTTTGGCAGACGTAAAAGTCAGCTTCCTGGAAGCTGCGATCGCAATCGTTGCGCCGGTCGACGGATTGCGGCCCTCACGCGCGGGGCTATCCTTGACTTTGAACTTGCCGAACCCAGGAAGTCTCGTCTCGGCTCCGCTTACGGCCGCATCAGCGATCGCGTTGAACACGCCATCGACGATCGTTTTCGCCTGAGCCTTTGTCAGGTCGTTCTGGGCTGCAATCTTTTCGGCGATCTCATCGGTGGCCATGGGGCGAGCTCCGTTTTGTTTCGGTCTTGCTCGTCTGACATCAAGGCTGCGGAACAGACAGAGTCGGCATCGCAGGCGGAGCCGTAATCCCCCAGAAATTGCCTGACGGTGACAGCTTTTCGTCAACTGTAGCGTAACCGCGCCTCCGCTTGGCGCGCTCCAGCCGTCCGAACGCTTCGACCGCCTCCGCACTGCCATCGAAGGTCTGCACCATGGACTTGCGATTCGTGCCGATCCGGCCCCAATTGCGGATCAGCGACATTTCTCCGAACAAGGTCGACTGCGTGGACAGCGCATAAAACCGCCGCATATTGCGCGCGGCATCGATGCGGCGCAGATGAAGCGGTTCTAGTTCGGATTTCGGCATGGGCGGATTCTTGCTTTCCTCGCAAGCGCCGTCCAATGAGTTTTATGAATCGACCGGGCAGATCGAGTCTTATTATCGATGGGTCAATTCCGCCGGAAATTGCCTCCATCCTTGCCGGACTAAATCTTTCCTCAACGGCGACTTCGCTGTCACGACGCGCGCGGCGCAATGCCTAGCTTGCGACTGCGGCAGTCTTTATCGCAACAGCCAGTCGTGGGCGAGCTTGAGCCGGCCACACGGCTCTTGCTCGGTAGAATGCATTTCTCATCGATGCAGATAAGCTGTCGCATAAAAGAATTCGCATCCGGGAGGCTACTCTTGCAGCACTGGACGCTTGGGCGAGCCCCTCCGGGGACGGCTCTACTCGCGCCGTCGCGGCGGCGCTCCCGGAGCCCGCAAGCGGTCTCCGCGCATCGCGTGACGATCCTCTCGCGGCCGAGTCGACAGCAATAGTCCAGCAACGAGCACGATCCCAGCCTCGTTTGCCAGAATTTGCTCCTCCGGATGGCTATGGGCTGACCTGACTCTTCTGGCAGGGGATTCCCGGGACGAATTTCGGGATTGTTCCGGTGATCGGATTCGCGATCGTCTGTTGGTTCAAACCAACATCCCGCAGGACATGGTGGACAAGGATATGACCCTCGCGCCGTTAGCCCCATTTCGGACCTCAAGATGAAGACCATTGTCATCAACAATCAAAAGGGCGGGGTCGGTAAGACGACGCTTGCTGTGCATTTGGCTTGGTTCATGGCGGAGGCGAATCTCCGCGTTCTCATGATCGACGTAGATGCGCAGAGCAATGCGTCCGATACGTTGAGGCACTACGCCGGGTCAACGTTAGCCGCGGATCTGTTCAAACCGGGGACACGGGTCGTCTCTCGTGAAGGCGAAGGCCTAACGCTCGCGCCGGCCGATAGCTCGCTGACTGATCTCGATCGCAGCAATGCCGCCGCCATCACGACTCTGCAAGAGAACCTCGCTATCGCGTCAGATCAGTTCGACGCCTGCGTCATCGATACGCCGCCATCACTTGGACTGCGCAGTGTCGGTTGTTTGGTCGCGGCGTCGCATGTGCTGGCCCCCATCTATCTGGAAGACTATTCGATCAAGGGGGTCAAAGGTCTGATGCAGACCGTGATCGGCGTGCAGAGGCGCTATGGCCGCCAGGATACGAAGTTCCTCGGGCTGCTGCCCTCGAACTTCAACACGAAATCGCCGCGTCAAAGGACGCATCTTGAGCAACTCCTGCGAGAGGCTGGCAAATATGTGTTCCCGGGTCAGATCGTTGCAAGGGACGGCTACGCTGAGGCCGTCGCGGAACGCCTGCCTGTCTGGAAGTTGAAGCGCCGCTCTGCGCAGGAAGCTGGTCGAGAAATCCGCGATGTTCTCGCCAAGATCGTCGCGCAGATGGACGAGCCCGCACATGGCGCTTGATCTCAGCTTTAAGCAGCTCATTGACGCCGCGGAAGACGTGGCAGCCCCAATCGGGCAGCCGATTTCCATCTCCATCGATCACATTGACGAAGATCCAGGCCAGCCCCGTCGCAGCTTCGACGAACAGAAGCTCGATGAGCTTGCGGAATCGGTCCTTCAGCATGGCGTGCTGCAACCGATCGTCCTGCGGCAAGCCACCGACGCAGGCCGGTACGTGATCGTCATGGGTGCGAGGCGGTACCGCGCTGCCAAGCGCGCCGGGCTCCGTGACATCCCGGCTTTCGTTCATGCCGCTGGTTCTGCGGATCGCTATGTTCAGATGATCGAGAATATCCAGCGCGACGACCTCAACGCCCCCGAAATTGCGGCATTCATTGCGGACCGCTTGGAGCAAGGTGATAACCAGGCTGACATCTCGCGCAAGCTAGGCAAGCCCAAGGATTGGGTGTCTCGCTACGCGTCGGTCCAGAGCATGCCGGAGTTCCTCCGGTCGAAGCTTGCCGGCTCATCAATCCGTGCTGTGTATGAGCTCTACCAGGCCTGGCGTGAGCAACCCAACCCCGTCGAAGCAATATGCGCAGCGCAGGAGAGCTTCACCGATGCACACGCCCGTCAACTGGCTCGCAAAATTCGGACTGAAGGCCGCGGTTCTTATGCTGATGGGGAAGATACCCCTGGAGCTCAACCAGAACGACGCCCGCGGGTGGCATCGCGATCGACAGAGACGGATCCAGTAACACCGAGCGCAGAAAAGCGCTCGAACTCTTCGGTCCATCGAAACGAGAGAATGAGTCCATCACCGACGATCAGAGTGCGTCACCAGGATCGCACGGGCTGTCTTCTGGTCAATCGACCAGCCCCTCAAGGCTCACGTCATGCCGTGCTGCTGATGGATGGCGCAGACGAAGCGGAAGAGGTGCCAGCATCGACCATCACGATCGAAGAGATCCTTTTCGCATGAAGCTGGTCTTAGACTGCCTCCTCAGAAACACTGCTGCCGTTGGTGCGCCGGCGGAGCGGATTTCCCATCCGAAGGATGGCGCGTTAGCGCAGCAGCCGGAGGCCGAACGCGCCCCCCACAGCGCTGTAGAGAGGCCGGAGGCTGCTGGAAAGCCGCGGCCCACATGCTCGGTGCCAATGTTGCCGATCTCCACGCGCGGTGTTCGTGGAGTACAAGCACTGGGGGTGGAGCCGGCTGCGTCATTCCCAGAGGAATTCTTCGCATCGATCGTCACCTGGAGTGGGTCTCGCCTTCAGCAACTCCGGAGGCTTGAATGCCGAGCCTGTTGGTTTGAACCAACATCGAGAGGGTGGAAGAATTCGCGGTTTCTAGTGCAGGATAGGCTTCGCGCCAGCGATGTATTACATCGCGATTGGGATTGGAGTGCATGGCTCTGATCTCGCTTCGCGTCTCCGACGAAGTCGCGGCGGAGTTCTCAGCTTTTGCAGCGACCCAGGGTGGCAAATCCGCGCTGCTGCGGCGTCTCATCGCTGATGCACTAGCCGCACCAGCGCCGCGTATCTTGGCGTTGCCTGTCGGGCGGTCGGAGAAGGTGACGGTGCGATTTCGTGAGAGCGAGATGCGGCAGCTCGCGGAAGTCTCCCATCGGCGTGGAATGACCCGAACCGGCTGGATCGTCGCCTTGGTCCGCTCGCGATTGGGGTCGCCAGTGCAGCATTCCCCAAGCGAGCATGAGGCCCTCCGTGCGATCGTTCGCGAGTTAAACCGCATCGGGGGGAACATCAACCAGATCGCGCGTGCAGCAAACACCAGTGTCCTGCAGGGCAGGGCGGTTGAGCCCGATTCAGCAGCGATTCAAGAGGCCAAACGGGTCATCGAAAGAGAGCTCGCGCAACTACGTAATGCGCTGAGTGGCAACGCGGATTATTGGGATGGATGGCGATGAGTCGGCGCCATCCGCCGCGGCCGACAGACCTGGCCTCCGAACTTCCACCGATCTCGTACGTCTGGGAAACACCCAATCGGCGCCCCCGGCGGGCGGAGTGGGATATCCCCGATCCGGCCTCTCCCGGCCGCCTTACGCCGGCGATGCGTGCGAAGCTCGAACGCATCGTGCGCCGAGCACCAGAGGTGATGGTCAAGATCACCGGTCGCACCAAGGGCGTGGCGCATCTCAAGTCGCACCTTGCATACATCACGCGAAACGGCGAGCTCGATGCGGAAACGGAGCAGGGCGCCACGATGGCTGGCCGTTCCGGATTGAAGGATCTGCAGCAGCGATGGGAGGATGATTCTGTTCTCGACAACAAGCGGCGCCGCGATGGGTCGCTATCGATTAACATCATTCTGTCGATGCCGGCTGGCACCGATGCCACCGCAGTCAAGGATTCAGCCCGGGCATTTGCCGTCGAGACGTTCGGCTACAATCACGACTACGTCTTCGTCCAGCACCTCGATGACAAGCATCCCCATGTGCACTTGACCGTTCGGTCGCTGGGCCAGGACGGCAAGCGCCTTAACCCCCGCAAGGCGGATCTTCAGGCGTGGCGGGAAAGGTTCGCTGGCGAACTTCGGCTTCGAGGGATCGCGGCAGAGGCAACGCCGCGGCGAACCCGCGGACGGGTTCGAAAGGGCGACCGTGGGGCGGTCCTCGCTATGCGCAAGCGAAAAATCACGCCCGATGTCGACCGGCTCGCGCGTAAGGAGGTCCTTTCGGAGGTGAGGAGCGGCAAGACTGCCAAGCATCCTTGGGACGAACAGATTAAGTCACGCCAGGACACGATCAGGCGGCGGTATCTCGAGTATGCCACCGAGCTACAGCGCTCTAGCGTTCCAGCAGATCAGGAGTTAGCTCGCCAAGTTCGGCAATTCGTCAACGACATGCCTACCGTCGAAACCCGCCGGCATGCGCTGAAGAACGAGCTTTCCGAGCTTGCTAGTAGCCGGCGCCGCGGGGCAGAGCAGGGGGACGACGTTGACCTACGCGATCGCAAGCGAGATGATGAGCGGACGAGATGATTGCGCCGGTGACGGCGCGTCGCGCTGGCCGCATCTGCACGATGCTCCCTTGCTCAACCTCTTCTAGAGCCGCGCGAAGATCGGCGAGCGCGGGCGAGCAAGCCACGGCCTTGCTGCGCAGGGAAGTCGTTTGCTCGCTGAGGGACGCTCGCTTAGCTAGCTAGGACGAGACGAAATCGGGTGCAAGCATAAGCGGCACCGAACCAATCGCGAAGCTCGCACACAATACTTGCTGGGCCTGCGTCGGCTCCGAAAATGCAGCCACCGCCATGAGCGTCGACAAAGCGGCCCAGCACAGTCGCATTGATTTCTTCGAGCCGGCGGTCTCAATGCCCGATTCCAGCACGATGCCGGCAAGTTTCAGGATCTTTTTTCGCATCGGGGTACTCCTCGTTACTCGCGAAAAAGTCTTGTCCGCAATTCGGAAATAGTAAAGGCGCGGGCACAACGATTCGGTGGAGAACTGGCGAGGCGCTTTGTTGGAGATCATTTGGACGGTGGTTCGTCTTGCATTCCCGCGGGCGACGGGAGTCGCTGACAAGTCTATCCAAAGGACCGGCGGCCGCGCAGGCGGTACCTTCCGGGCAGCGCGAGCCGGCTCCGGAAATCTGCACAGGACGATAAGTGGAATTTTTGCCTGGAAGTGGCGAATCGCCTCCATCAAGTGATCGCAAGCTGCCAAGCTGGCGGAGCAATTCGACGTCCACCCGAATCAGATGCGGCCCTCACCGGAATACTTGCCGCCTACGGCAGCGTCGTGCTTCGCATTGCGTTCCGCCGGCGTAGGTTAGCTGGCGAACCGCGCAAGAATAACGATGGCTTTGTAGGGCCAAGGTGCCGAGCGCGCGCCCAATGTCGGACAGCGTCCGCAATGCGGCGACAACAGTGTCATTGAACGTACCTAAAATTCGCTATCATCCGGCTGCTTAGCGCACCGAGTTTAGGGCTCCCAGTCGAGCCGCTCGGCGTGGTCGTCGTGGTGGCGCGCCTCTTCCTCGTAACTTTCCGCCAGGCCGTCGAGAGCCTTCGCGGTGCGAGGGTATTCATAGGCGAGGGCGGCAGCGAATTTGCGGTAGTTCGCTGCCTGATCCCGCTCCAGCTTACCACCATCCCGTGGCATGCGTGAAGTAATGCCGCGCCTATTTCGTCTACCGATCCAAAAGCCGTCGATCATCGGCTTACTGTCGAATTCGTCGATGACCTCCCGTACCGCCTCGGCTGGCCAAATGCCGTCAACGCCAGTCGGCGAAGCTGAGAGCATAGTGCCGATACGGCTGTCTGCGATGTCGCCTCGTCCGGCGGCTTTGGCGAGTGAACGCGCCTCTTTGATCCAAGCCTTCAGCGCGCGCGAGTCGATCGTGCCATTGTCGCGGGTCCCTGGAAGTCGGTTCCAAAGTTCGAGCAGTCGAAAGGCCTGCGTGGCTACGGCTTGTGCTCGTTCCGGGTCGGTCTGTTCGGGCTCCACCACGCCGCTATCCTCGCTAGGCCTAAAGATTGCGCGCAGCATTTCGATAAAGAGTGACGGTTGTTCGGAGAGTGCCGTGAGCAAAGCCTTTGGCTGCCTCCGGGAATGCTGGAGCAATGGTAGATAGGCCCATTCCAGTCGAGCGAGCGTCTCCGTCGGTACCTCTGCTTCCAGCCAATTGAGAATTTCGATAACATGATGCTGGAACATCGTCGCTTCGTTGCCGTCGCTGTTCCCCTCGATGGGCTGCTTTATTGCCTCGGTCAGTATGGTCATCAAGAGCTCGGTTGGCAGACGACGTTGCTGATCGCGCCCCGCAAGGTGCACGGCATGTCGTGCTCGGCCAACAGCGATCAGCTTGCGCACCGCGAAGGCGGCAGCCTGATCGTTTTCGTCTATCCAGAGGATTGGCGCACGTTGCCAATATGCCTGCTCAATCGCCTCGCCGGCGTGCGCTACCTGGTCCCAGGTCCAACGCTGCTGGGGCAACGCGCGTAGGATGGTGAGCAGCGCGGTATCTCCCCAATGCTTCTTGCGCGCTTGGGCGATGAGCGCAGCGGCCCAAGGCTCTTTTCGATCTCGGAATAGTGAGATGATCAGGCCGTGAGCAACGTCGCGCTCGCGCGGATCGTCGCTGCGCAGGCACGCTTCTAGGAGTTGATCGACGTCCGGCTCATCAAGGCCGACTTCGAAAAGTGCTTTGCCAATGTAGCCGGCAGTCGACACAAGACGAGCCAGCCCGAGGATTCCGTCGATGCCTTGTGCGGAGAAGACGTTCCTTGCTGCCTGGCGTCGCGATTCATCGACCTGGCGCTCGTTGGCCTGCCAGCCCTGATGCGACGGGTCCGGCAGGCTCACCGACTGTTCGAATAGCCACGCCACCCGCTCGAGCGGATCGGAGGGAGCCAGTCGGTCATAGATGGTCGCGAGTCGATCAAGCTCCGCTGCGGGAAGCGACCAATCGGCATCGGGAAACTGTCGATGATGGTGAAGCAAATTGCGTAGGCCTGTCCACAGCTCGGACCGCTCCAAGTGGGGTTTGATCTGCCGCTCTGCCTTGTCCAGGAGGTCTATGGCTGCATTGCGATCCGGTGCTATGTCGGCGAACCGTTCCAGCAGATTTAGCCATCGCGGAACGTGCAGACCAACGTCCGCCAGGATGCGCTCGCTGATGGCGTTGGCGCCGCGCGCGATGAGCGGCCAGGTTACAGCCTCCAGCTTGTCGACCGTAAAGTCTCGCCAGCGCGGGTCCGGCGAAGGACTGGATGTATCGTGCCCCCGGGGCAGCACGTTCAGCATCAGCTTCCAGGCTGCATCGCTCTCGCGTTTGCGAGTCAGGTCCAGAGCGCGCAAGCGCTGATCCAGGGGCGCGTAAGTTTGCGGCGACCACAGCAGGTGGATTTGGCGAAGGCTGTTAGCCGGACGGTTCATGTAGCGACCGGGCGGGTTGTCGATGGCATCCAATCTGGCCAGGACCAGCGTCACTTGCGGCAGAAGCTCCGGCGACCAGGCCAGCGCTTCGAGCGCCCAGAGCAGGCCAGATAGGTGCTCTGTTCCGATCGGGCTGCCCTCGTCTGTTCCAAACAGAGCGCGGATCGGTGGATCATTCTGATCGAGGCTGTCTTCGATGGCCGTGAGGAAGGCGTTCGGCGAGGCCTCCGCGAGGAGTCGCAAATCCCGCGAGAGCGACCACCACCGTCGTTTGTCGGCGTCCTTCAGCAGTTTGCGGACGATAGCGTCCGCGCGCCGATGAGCGTTCGGCATTGTTCGAATCTTGTCGCCCCACAGAGCAAGCAGAATTAGCACTTCGCCGACACCATGGCGCAGCAGTCCGGAATAGGCTGGACGAACCCCACGGACTGAAGCCATCCAGCGGTCATCCGGGTCTAGGTCGTAACGAGGATCGACCGAGCCTAGAATCTCATTCGCCGTCGCCTCAAAACGGGCGACGTCGGCCGCGGTTAGATATTGTGCCAGAAGGAGCCACGCGTCGGGAGGCGAGGCAACCCGCCAGGTCGAGCCGATCTTACGCAGCGGACTGTCGAACTCGCCGACATATCGAGCGAGTTCGCCGACGACATCGTCATAAGGTTCAGCGGCCAATTGGGAAAGCTTGGCCTTGTCCGCCTCGGACTCGTCATCCCATCCTCCAGCGAGCAGCGCCGCGAGCAGGGCGCGCGGCGGCGCCTTTTCCGCCCAGCTCGGAAGGTGCCCCGGCGCGATCGGAATCAGTCTTCGGAGAACGGCGAGATTGCGGGCGCTATCGCGCGCCAACCCCTGCGCACGCGCCTCCGCGATACCGGCGTCAATCAGTGCGCTGGCAATGCCTTCGCGAGAAGGGCGCGCCAGCTTCCTGATCTCGCCGGGCGTCGCCGGGCGATCATCGTACGTCTGCAATATGAAATGTCCGCGCTCCGTCAGACTGCGCGCGAGCCCTGGGTTGGGCTCCATGAGTACGAGGATCAACGGCGCGGGCGCGTTCGCAAGTGCACGAGCGGCCGCGGCGTCGGTTACGACGAGGCATCGGGCCCGGTAGTGGGCGGCCGCCTCGTTCGGCAGTGTATTCAAAGTGGCGTAGAAGAAGGCGGCAGCTTCCTCGGTCGTGGTTGCCTGGATGGAGAGGACCGACGGCTCACCGCGGAGCCAGCGCAGAACTTCGGCAGCGTCCTCGTCCCGGTCGCTCAGAACCAGATCCTCGGTCAGCGGCCACTGCGTGGCCAGCGACCATTCTTCCCAGACCTCTTCGAGCTGACGCGTGCCAGGCGGCCGCTTATTGAGACGCGTAGCCAGCCACAATCCGACGGCAGGTGCCTGCTCGATCCAGTGGACGAGGTCGTCGGCGTCATAGACCCGGACAGCGCGCCAAGGCCCCTCGATCTCTCGGGCCTCGGCCCATTCACTCTTCTTAGGCCAATGACGGGGCGTGACAAAAATGTAGGTGGAAGTCGCCGGCTCCAGCGGTGAAGGCTTGGCTGTCCTTTTCTTGTAATCTTCAGTCGCCTTTTGCGCGATCCCTCCGCGCTGGCTGCCAATTTCCCAGCCGGCCTCGCCTTGCGGCACGTAAGCGCCTCCTTGCTCGGCGATGGTGCGACCGTCCCAGCCGGGATGTCGGATGCCTTCGTCCGATGGAAAGCGGAGCTCGACCGCAGGCCCGTAGGTGGCGCGGATGAGATGGGCAAGCAAAGTTGGGAGGCTCGCTGCGCCGTCCAGACGATCAGCCCAGACGGCCAGGTCTTCGGCATCCACCCAGCGGATTGGGGCGCCTGGACGTTCGGACTTGGCGATGCGGGGGATCGGAGGCCCGATCACCGCGCCAGTCGGCAAGAAGTTGATGCCAGCGATCTCCAGCGCGTCGCGGATAGCTTGGGCGTTATTTGCCACTGGCGTGCGTCGGCCCCGCTCAAAGTCGGCTATCGTCGAGGTCGCTACGCCTGCGTTTTTGGCGAGATCCTGCTGGGACCAAGCCAAGAGTGCCCGCGCAGCGCGGACGTGCTTTGGGGTCAGTTCGATATTGGGGCTGGACGGCGGCATGTCATACGAAATATATGACGTCAGTTGCGATTCCACAAATGTTCTTTATCGACGGCAAGTTTAAAAATTTGCCGACAAAAGATAACAATATGGCGAAGCGTCATATAAATCATCGCGAGCGCGCTCTCAGCCTGATCCAGGATCGAGGCATCGCCCGCGCACGCGACTTCAAGGCAGCGGGCATTCCACTGATCTACCTGAAGCGCCTGACGGACAGCGGGGAGCTCGTTCGGCTCGGAAGGGGACTCTACCAGGATCCGGAACGCGTCGGAGCGGACATCGCCCATAATCTTGCCGAGGCCGCCAGGGCTGTTCCCAATGGCGTCGTCAGCCTCGCGAGCGCGCTGCGCCACCATGGATTGACGACCCAACTCCCTCACGCCGTCTGGCTAACGATACCCCACAAGGCCAGGACCCCGAAGGCCGATGGCCTGTCGCTGGAGATCGTCCGCGCCACCGGCGAGGTACTGACGGCTGGTGTCGAGCATGTGCAGGTCGAAGGCGTCGACGTTCCGATCTACGGCGTGGCGAAGACCATCGCCGATTGCTTCAAGCATCGACGACACATCGGCGAAGATGTCGCCATCGAGGCACTGCGCGATGCGCTCCGCATGCGGAAGACGACCGTCACCGAGATTATGCGTTACGCCGACATCGATCGCGTGGCTGAGCGTATCCGTCCCTATCTGAAAGCGCTGCAATGACACCCAAGCCTCTCAAAAACCCCAGCGCCTCGATCCGCCAGCGCCTGCTCAATCATGCCAAAACACATGGCGACGATTATCAGCGAATCCTCACGCGTTACGCGATCGAGCGGTTGCTTTTCCGACTGAGTCAGACTGAAGCGCGGGAGGAATATATCCTTAAGGGTGCCATGCTCTTCGTGACTTGGCCGGAACATGTCTTCCGGCCAACCGGTGATCTCGACCTTCTTGGCCGTGGAGATCCCGACCCTGGCACCATCACCGAACTCTTCACCCGTATCTGCCAGGTCGATGTGCTGGCCGACGGCATCATCTTTGATCCATCCACTTTGCAGGTGGAGGCAGTCCGCGAGGAAGAAAAATACCAAGGAGTTAGATTGACCCTTAGTGGCCGCCTGGGCTCCGCTATCATTCCTGTCCAAGTGGACATCGGCTTTGGCGATCGCGTCTATCCGGCGCCCAGCCGCAAGAATTTCCCAAGCCTGCTGTCCGATCTGCCTGCGGCGGACGTCCTGATGTATCCGCCCGAGACGGTCGTGGCGGAGAAATTCGAAGCGATGATCCGCTTCGGCGAAGCGAACGGTAGGATCAAGGATTTCCACGATATCTGGGTCACAGCGCGTACCTTCCCTTTCGACCTCTCCACCTTGGCCGACGCCGTCGCCGGCACCCTGCAAAGGCGGGAGACCACCCCGCCGACGGAGATGCCGGTGGCGCTGACGCCGCAATTCGCGCAGATGGCAGACAAACAGGCACTCTGGACAGGCTTTTTGCGCCGCAACCCGCCGACACTGCCGCCACCGCCCTTCGATGAGTTACTGATGGAGCTGAGGCGCTTCTTCGAGCCGGTACTCGCCGCCCTTGGTTTGCCGGAGGGAGCGAACGGTCGCTGGAGCCCCGACCGCGGCGCCTGGGAATAAATGCAGCCACGAAACAAGCCCGAGCGTTGGATCAGCGCTTAAAAGTCGCGCGCCAGAGATGATTTTCACTGCGGATCGTAATTGTCGACTAACCAGTGGCGACGCGGAAGAAGCAAGTAGGAAAACGACATTGGAATTCGTGGCCTCGACCGTGGCGCCGCCCTATTGGGGTCTAAGCGAGGACGATGGCGCAGCCATCGCAGGAGGTGGAACGGATCGGCCAGTGCCGATCGTCGGGAATCCGCTTAACTCGTGCCGAGGAATCTGCTTTGGAAGGAGCAATTCCAATGCGATCATGCCCGGATAAGATGGTGCTGCCTGACCCCCGCCTCTCGGTCGAAGGATTGCTTGAGATACTCCGGGCGGTGGTCCGACAAAGGACAGCCGACTTTTCGGGTATAGGTCTCGTCGTCTGCGACTCGCCAGAGCAATTACCGCTAGTGCCGTTGTCGAATACCCCCGAACAACGCGACACGAACGATTTAGTGCGGCGATTGATTGCTATTGCATCGCGCAGAAGCGCCCATCACGATGGGTTCCATATTCTGTCGTCGGACTGGGAATTGACGAGAGTGGCCCAATACTTTTCTCCCCCGATCGTTGCACATGCCCAAATCGACAGGTCCAAACGTTTTGGAGGGCGTTATTTGGCAGCTCTCTTCGGATCGGCGATGCCAGGGGTGATTGCGTCGGGAATAGCCAGTGAGGGATTCGGGATTGCCGTTTTTCGCTCGGCCAAAGAAGCAATCTTCGAGGACTTGGGGTGATTACCATTCTTCCCATCACTCGGGTGATCGGCGCGATCGCCGTATTCTACGGCGTTTGCGTGGCCGCCATCGTCGCCCTCGATTGGCAATTCGGCAGCGAAACGACTCTTCGATCGAGCGTCGGAATAGCGCTTTCGGGAGCTACGGGGTTGAACCTCTTGCTTCTCTTATTGGTAACCGTTGGTTGGAAGCGGATATGGTCGGTATTTCCCGTTCTTGATAGATGGGTCTTTCCCGACCTAAATGGCGAATGGAAGATGACGATCCATTGGCAAGGCGCCGGAACGAGCGGGACCGTGCCCGCCAGAGCTCACATCAAGCAAGATCTGCTGCGAATTAGCATGGAAGTCTTCGCCCGCGATTCGGATTCGGAAACTCTGATCGTGCAGCCGAAGAGGGATCCCGAGTCGGGAAGACCCATTTTGTATTACGTGTATCGCGTGATTCCCAAGAACATAGGACAGGGCGGCGGCGGTTCGTACGAAGGGTCCGCGATACTAAGGCTGTCGAATAGTCGCACTCAGAGGTGGAGCGGAAATTACTTCACGAGCCGGCAGACCTTGGGGCATTTCGAATTATCGCGCTGAATTTTGCCGGCGCGCCGGTCCGCTCGAGACATCTGTTTTCTCCGACAATCCGTCGGAAATCAGTAGCGGCTGTTTTCATCTTGCCGCAGCGTCTGCAACGCTACCCTGTTCGAGGTCGCGTCAAACATCTCCCTGAAAATGTCGCGATCGGCGGTCTCAAGAAATCGGCTAGGATGTGCTTCTTCTTTGAGAAAACTACGAAGGCGTCGTTGGACCGCCGCACGCTCGTGATGGATATGCCGGTTTGTAAGAAGTTCTCGCGCTGCGGCGGATCCGGTTTCCTCGGCGAGGCGTTGGGGTGCAAAAACAGGATCGCGACGTTCGGCGCTTCGAGCGATGAGGATCGTTCGGATACACCACAGCGCTCGCTTAGTCAGCAGCGTTGAATTCAGTTCGTCTCCGAATCGGGCGAGATACATCCCAAAATCAACGGCTCGATCGATCTCACTCTGATAGCTTGATCGGAATCGGAAGGCAGACTGCAGCTTGGCGAGGTAATTGTCAGGATCGATGAGCGGTTTTGCTTCCCGCACCAGGTGGCAGACGAACAGATCGCCCTCGCGCGCGTCCTGCTGCAGTTGAGGCCATGGATACAAAAACAGCGAAAGGTGGCCCACAGAAACGTGACGAGTGTCCTTATCGAGGCTCACCATGAGAAGATCGGTGTCGGATCCTTCAGAGTGATCCGCGCGTGCGAGGCTTCCGAAAAGCAATGTTGCTACTACCGCCATGGCCGACAAAGCGTGAAAGATTGGAGGAACTGAGATCTATGTTGGATCATGCCGAAGGCCGCGATGGTGAATTTCTAGCGAGCGCTTCGATCGACATCTTTCGTGCCAGTGCTCGAGCTTGAGTCACCTCGTCTTTGTTTTGTAGAATTATCTGCTGTTTTTGCGCGATCAAGACGCCGGGCGCGACATCCAGATTATATTCGCTCATGAGGTAGAAGCTGAGACTGAGACGACACGGCCGAACGAGGCGGCCGTCTGTCATGTCATGTTCCGCGGCAACGCGGGCTTGGAGTTCGGCTGGCAGCTCAGGGTTCGGAACTATGACCAGATTGATGATATGAACCCACTCGAAATCCAAAGCCGCGTCGATCGAAGCCGGCCGACGAGCGGACACGGACAGAATTCTGTTGAGGTTGTAGTCGCGAAAATCATTGTGATCCCGCGACCAGGCGCGGACGTACCAACGGCCGGCGCTATGTGAAAGCGCGTGAGGGGTGATCGTTCGCGCCGGTTGTATCGAGCCCGTCAGTGACGCGTAGTCGATATCGATTTCCAATTTTTTGCGGATGGCGTCCAGGACACGAAGCAGCACGGTCGGATCGGTCGATCGTCGGCCCAGCGTAAGAACTTCCACAGGTGGGATGGTGTCGAACCAGGTGTCCTCTGGCCGCATCCAATGATTCTCGATTGCGACCAGTTGCAGCAGGTAGCGCTCAATGGTCTCGCCGATGAAGACGGGCGAGAACGCGTCCGAGCGGGTGTATGCCTTCTCCGCCCGGTCATAGCTCAAGTTTTGGGGCGCGAACTTCTCGTACTGGGCGATGTCGGCCGACGCCTGCTGTGCCGAAATGCCGAATGTGTTCGCGAGGTCGCTCCGATTGAAGCGGCCGTCCCAGAAGAGGCGGAAATCGATGAATTCGAGGCGCCGGCGGACGCCCCAGCGCAATTGATCGCCGTCGTCCACCATATTATCCTCCAATAAAGCCGATTCACGCCGCCAAATCGCGTCTAGTTACTTGACGGATGAAGATCCCGCCACCATATCTTATGGACGGACCCGGAGCATATAGCAACCGCGTCCAACATGGAACGGGGTCGAGTAGGTGGGAACACCTGAAGAACATCAACAGGTTACGCGGTCGTACCGGGTTCTAAGTCTCGATGGCGGCGGAATGCGGGGCATTTACACCGGCGCGTTTTTGGCGCGCCTCACCGGCCAGTTTGCTCGCATTAGGGGAAAGGCCGCCCTCGATCTCGGCCGTGGGTTCGATCTGATCACCGGCACCAGCACCGGAGCGATCGTCGGTTGCGCTCTTGCGGTCGGCCGGCCGATGGCCGAGGTGGTGCAGCTCTATCGTGACCATGGACCGAAGATCTTCCCGCATCGGATTTCAGGGAAGGCCAGCGCGGTCTATCGGGCCACGCAAGGCAACCGGTTCGTCCGCGAGGGCGACAAGGCGCTTCGTAGCGCGCTGCAAGCCGTGCTCGGCGACGCGACCATGCAAGATGTCTTCGACCGCCGGGGCATCTCCCTGTCCATTCCCGCCGTGTTGATGAGCGACCACCGCGCCTGGGTGTTCAAGAAGACGCCGAAGAGCGGCCCCCGCGACGACCATTACCCTCTGGTCGATGTGTGCATGGCGAGCTCCGCGGCGCCGATCTATCGCTCGCTCGCCGCCATCGACGATCCGAACACACCGGGTGGACCGCAACAAGTGTTCGCGGACGGTGGGCTGTGGGCAAATAACCCGATCATGGTCGGACTCGTCGATGCGCTTACGATCGCGGCATCGGACCGCCCGATCGAAATCTTCTCGCTGGGAACCTGTCCACGGCCTGAAGGAGACCACCTCGACGCGGAGAGCGCCCATCGATCGATGCTGGACTGGACGCTTGGCGCCGACGTGGCGCCGCTCAGCATATCGGCGCAGGAATTCGCGTTCGACCACATGGCCCGGCTGTTGGCGAACGCCATCAGCAATTGCGGGCGTCCCATCCGAAGAGTGCGGTTTCCGAATAAGCCGGTGCCGGCGAGCATGATGCCTTTCCTGGCGCTCGACGACACGCGGCCGGAGGCGATGGATCGCTTGATCGGCCAGGCGCACAACGATGCCGATCTGACCAAGAGTGCTTGTGACGATCCGAACAGTGAGGATGGCCGGATGATCCGACGCCTCATGAGCGAATTGCCGGCGATGCCGGAAACCGGGGCGGTATGGGACCGTTCCGCAACCTCCTGCCAGAAAGGATAGGGGATGTTCGACTGCTCCAAGGATGTTCGTGCATATCACGATCAGGAAGTGACCCTGCCGAAGAGCGAGCAGGATGCGATGCGCGACCGACGCAATGCGAACCGTACCCGGTTGCGTAACGGGCTTGCCGATGCAGGCAAGCCGGCGCCACTCGAGTTCGTCAAGCAGGGCAGCTATGCCATGAAGACGATGACGCGTGATCCCGACAACGACTACGACATCGACGACGGCGTCTACTTTCGGAAGGAAGACCTGGTCGGAGATCGCGGGGCGGAGATGACCTCGCTTCAGGCGCGGCAGATGGTCCGCGACGCCGTCGATGACGGCAAGTTCAAGAAGCCGCCGGAGGTTCGGTCGAATTGCGTGCGCGTGTATTATGAAAAGGGGTATCATGTCGATCTACCCGTCTATCGGCGTGTAGTGACGTCGACCGTTCTCGGTGACGTGGTCCACTACGAGCTGGCGGCGAGCAGTGGCTGGAGGCGCTCCGATGCACGGGACGTGTCGGATTGGTACGAAGCCGAGCGGAAGAAGTCGGCCGATGGCATTCAGCTCCGCCGGATCAATCGCGGTCTGAAGAAATATGCACGCAGCCGCGACAGTTGGCGAGGCGGCATCCTCAGCGGGTTTGGCATCTCGGTACTGACGGTCGAGCGTTTCCGCCACAACGAGCGGGAGGACCGGTCTCTCTACGACACGATGGTCGATATCAAGCGCCGGCTCAACTGGGATCTGCAAGTCAAACATCCCGTCACGCCCGGCGACTACGTCACGAGCGGTTCCGATGACGCGCGCGCACGCTGCTTCCGCGACAAGCTCACCGAGGCGATAGACAACCTGCAGCCTGTCTTCGACGCCGACTGCACGCGCGAGCGTGCGCTCAAGTGTTGGGACAAGGTATTTGCCACTACCTTCTTCAGCGAGCGGTTTGAGGAAGAGAAACGCGCCGCGCTCGCCGCTCCGGCGATCATCACGTCGGGGGCCCTGCTTTCGCAGACCGTCGCCGCGGCCGCCGCCGTCAGCAGCGCAGGC
>NZ_JALBGZ010000229.1:0-8611 GCF_023006515.1 Bradyrhizobium sp. PRIMUS42 | reverse complement strand
AGGATGATCTGGCCGGTCGGGCCCTTCGCCGTCGCGGCGAAATAATGCTGGGTGCCGGCGACCATCGCGGCGAGCACGTCCTTCTCGGCGCGCGCGGCGCCGTCGATCTCCACGACGAGATCACGCGAGACCTGGTCGAATACGGCTTCGAACACCGCCTCCTTGTTCCTGAAGTGATGATAGACCGCGCCCTTGGCGATGCGGGCTCCGTCCGCGATCTCGTCCATTGTGGTGGCGGCAAAGCCTTGCGTCCCGAACAGGCGGCGCGCTGCCGTCAGGATCGCTTCCAATGTCGCCGCCCGCCGCTCCGCCTGTTTCGCCATGCCTCTCTCGTCTAGTCGAATTCGAACCGTGCAGCCAGTTGACTTTTCGACTGTCGGTCGGTATTTACCGACTATCAGTCGGTTTTAATCGTGAGGTGGGCCATGCCGAGCCGTGACATCGTCGAAGCCTTTGCGAAGCGGCTGGAGACCGGAGATTTCATCGGCGCGATCGAGCAGTTCTACACACCTGATGCCGCGACCTATGAGAACAATGCCGAGCCGACGGTGGGGCGCGACAAGCTCGTCGCCAAGGAGCGCGCCGTGCTGGCGGCCTCCAGTCGGGTCAAGGCCGTGCGCATCGGGCCAAGCCTGATCGAGGGCGACCATGTCGCGACACGCTGGACCTTCAGCTTCACCAACGCCGAAGGAACCACGCGGACGCTGGACGAGATCGCGTGGCAGACTTGGCGCGGCGACAAGCTGATCGAGGAACGGTTCTATTACGATCCGAAGCAGCTTGGGCGGTGATGAGGGCGTAACTATCGGGCATCGCATCTGACGCATGAGCTTGAGACGTTGAGGCTTTCATGGCCGGGCCTGTCCCGGCCATCCACGATCTTCACTGCGGCGCGAAGAACGTGGATGCCCGGGCCTTCGCCGCGCCGAAGCGGCTTCGGCCGCGCAGGCGGGACAAGCCCGGGCATGACGGCCTCCCGTGATTGGCCCGGATGCAACTACCCTCGTATCTCCGCCATCACGCATTTGTATCGATTTGTTATCGATACTGCCGATCGAACACGCAGAAGTGGTCACGGCGAGCTCCGCAAACGGGGATAATTCATAGTTCGTCAAAGGTTTGCAGCGAATTCTCCAGACTGGGCCGGACCAACGGCCACGCTAGGCTCTGGAATGCGGACTCAAACGACCAGTTATGTCGCGCGGCTGCTCGCTGGCGATCTGTCGGCCTTTGGCGGTCCCGCAACCGACGAAGCCGTGGCCGGCCATATCCGCGCCGAACAGATGTCGCTTGTGCTCGGCTATTCGGTCGGCATCATGCTCGCCAATGCCTGCAACGCCATCGTGCTCGCCATCGCGCTGTGGCAGTCGCCGGACAGGATGCCTGCCCTGATCTGGGCGGTCGCTGTGGCCGCCGCCGCAATCGGATTCGGCGTCCAATCCCGCGCCGCGCGTCGCATCACAAAACCGCAATTCGTCTCGCGCCGCGCCATGCACCGGCTGGTGCGCAACGCTTTCATCCTCGGCGCCGCCTGGGGCATCGTCCCGGTCGCCTTTTTCGCCGATGCCTCGACCGGCGGGCAGCTTGTCATCACCTGCCTGTGCTCGGGCATGCTGGCCGGCGGCGCGCTTGCCTTCGCCACCATGCCGATCGCGGCCATCGCCTTCACGGCACCCATCTTCCTCGGCATCGCCATCTGCCTCGGCAGGAACGGCGATCTCGCCTTCCTGCTGATCGCCTTCCTCGTCGTGGTCTATGGCAGCGTGCTGCTGCGGGGCGTGTTCGTCAATTCGATCGCGTTCGCGCGGCGCGTGATGCGCCAGATCGAGGCGGAGCGGACGGTCCGGCTGGATCCTCTGACTCATCTGCCCAACCGCGTCGCCTTCAACGAAACGCTCGATGCCGCCTTGAGGCGGCTCGCTTTGTCCGGCGAGGAGTTCGCGGTACTCCTGCTCGATCTCGATCGCTTCAAGGAGGTCAACGACAAGTTCGGCCATCCTGCCGGCGACGAATTCCTGGTCCAGGTCGCAAGCCGCCTGCAGCGCTGCACGCGCGCGGCCGAACATATCGTACGCATCGGTGGCGACGAATTCGCGCTGGTCATGAACAATCTGACGCGGCCGGAAGACGCACTCGAGATCGCCGAGCGCTTCGTCGCAGCCTTCGAGGAGCCGTTCCAGATCGAGGGCCGCCAGATCGTGGGCGCAACCAGCGTCGGCATCGTGCTGGCACCGCGCAACGGCACTACGTCGCTCGACGTCATGAAGAATGCCGACGCCGCGCTCTACCGCGCCAAGAAGGCGGGGCCGGGTACGATCCGCTTCTTCGAGGAAGCCGACGACAGGGTCTCACGCGATCGCAAGGCGCTGCAATCAGACCTCGCCGGCGCGATCGCGCGAAACGAGCTGTTCCTCGTGTTCCAACCGTTCCTCGATCTCGACGAAAGCCGGATCACCGGCTTCGAGGCGCTGCTCCGCTGGCAACATCCGGAGCGTGGGCTGGTGCCGCCTAGCGAGTTCATCCCGATTGCGGAGGAGACGGGGCTGATCCACGAGATCGGCGAATGGGTCATCCGCCGCGCCTGCGCGACGGTTGCCAAGTGGCCGAACGAGATCAGGGTCGCCGTGAATTTCTCCGCGGCGCAGTTTCACAACGCCGGCATCCTCCAGACCATCGTGCAGGCGCTCAGCGACGCCAAGATCGCCCCGCACCGGCTCGAGATCGAGATCACTGAATCGATGCTGCTGTCGAAATACGGCTCGGCCGAGTCGGTGTTGAACGCACTGCTGCAGCTCGGCGTCACCGTGGCGCTGGACGATTTCGGGACGGGCTTCTCCTCCCTCACCTATTTGCGCAAGCTGCCGTTCAGCCGGATCAAGATCGACCAGTCCTTCATCCGCGACATGCTGGTGCAGCCCGACTGCGCCGCCATCGTGAAATCGGTGATCGGTCTTGCGCGTGACCTGCGCATCGGTGTCGTCGCCGAGGGAGTCGAGACCGCCGACCAGCTCGAATATCTGCGCCAGATCAGTTGCGGCGAGG
Source organism: Bradyrhizobium sp. PRIMUS42 (assembly GCF_023006515.1). Lineage (NCBI taxonomy): Bacteria > Pseudomonadati > Pseudomonadota > Alphaproteobacteria > Hyphomicrobiales > Nitrobacteraceae > Bradyrhizobium > Bradyrhizobium sp. PRIMUS42. Next base: position 5,569 of record NZ_JALBGZ010000229.1, on the reverse strand, counting down.
CGCAGGGCTATCTGATCAGCCGGCCGGTGTCGGCGGATAGCGTGCTGGCGCTGCTGGAGACGAAGAAGTATCGGGCGATTTACGCGGCGTAGGCTACCTCGGGATAGGATCAATGCTGCCACGGAGCAGGTGCGCTCCCTCCCCCGCCTGCGGGGGAGGGTTGGGGAGAGGGTGTCTCCGCAGAGGGACTCCCCCAGGGGACAGAACCCTCACCCGGCGCTTCGCGCCGACCTCTCCCGCAAGCGGGAGAGGCTAGGAGCCCGCGGCGCCGTCCATGCACCTTAACGGCGTCCGGCGCCCGCGCGCGCTCAAATCGCATCCGCGCGCAGCAGCGTGTCCACGGTAATCGTCCCCCGTGCGCGGGAGACGCAGGCGCAAATCTTCTGATTGCTTTCTTTCTGATGATCACTGAAGAAGACGTCGCGGTGGTCGATCTCGCCGTCGACCTCGATCACGTCGATGGCGCAGAGGCCGCATTCGCCGCGCTTGCAATCGTACATCACGTCATGGCCGCTGGCATTGAGCACATCCAGCATCGAGCGTTCGCGGGGGATTTCGAGCTCGACATTCGAGCCCTTCAGGCGCACGCGAAAGGCTTCGGTCGGCAGCGTGCCGCTGGAGCCGAAGGTCTCGTAGCGGAGATCGGGGAGCGGATGGCCGGCGCCGATCCAGGCGTGCCGCGCGGCATCAAGCATCCGCATCGGACCACAGAACAGCGCCAGCGCGCCCTTGGGGAGCGACGCGAACAGCGCGTCGAGATCGAGCCGCCGGCCTTCGTCACTGGCATGAACGACCAGGCGATCCCCAAGCATCGCGGCGAGATCGTCGAGATAAGCGGCCTCGCCGCGCGAGCGCACCGCATAATGCAGCGTGACGTCGGCTCCGCGCCGCGCCAGTGCCTGCGCGGCGCCGAGGATCGGGGTGATGCCGATGCCACCGGCGATCAGGCAGTAGCATTCGCGCGCCCAGTCGACTGCAAGCAGCGAGGCCGGCTGCGTGATGTCGAGCCGCGCGCCCGGCGCGAGCTGCCACATGTAGCGCGAGCCGCCGCGGGAATCATCCGTGCGGCGCACCGCTATCTTAAAACCTTGCGAGGTGGCCTCACCGACCAGCGAATAGGATCGCGTCTCCGGCTGGCCGTCGATGGTGACGCTGACATTGATGTGGCTGCCGACCGGATAGGCCGCGCCGTCGAACTGATCAGGGCGGATCAGGAATTCGCGGATGCCGGGTGCGAGATCGCGGGTCGAGACCAGCGTCGCGGGTATCCAGGTTTCGATGAAGCGCATGGCGGCTGCCCTCAATCGGTTGCGGTTTTGATCAGCGCAAGCGCCGGCAAGAGGTCCAGATGGGTCCGGTTGCGCAGCGCAAGCCGCAGGTTTCGCACTGCCAGCCGCGCGTGCTCGCGCATGATCGCTTCGGCGCGCGCACCCTCGCGGTTCTCGATGGCGTCGATCACGACGCGATGGTGCTCCTGGCCGATGATCAGGATCTGCTGCGCCTCGGGCAGCGCGGATTGCGCCATCACGAAGCCGCTCGGGGATGCAAACGGCAGCGCGGAGGCGCGATCGATCTGGCGGATCAAGGGCGGGCTGCGCGACAATTCGGTGAGCAGGGCGTGGAAGCGCGCATTCAGCGCGACATAGGACGAGAAGGCTTCGATCGAAATCGGCACCTGGCGCAGCAATTCGTCGATCGCGGCAAGGCACTCCTTCAGCGGCTCCAGCTCGCGCGCGGAGACGCCGCGCTCGGCGGCAAAGCGCGCGGCGAGGCCTTCCAGCGTGCCGCGCAGCTCGATGGAATCGGAGATGTCGCGCTCCGAGAACGCCTTCACCATGAAGCCGCCGGAGGGAATCGCCTCCAGCAGGCCCTCCTCCTCGAGCCGCACCAGCGCCATGCGCACCGGGGTGCGCGAGGCGCCGGTCGTTTCCACCGCCTGGAGCTCGGAGATGCGCTCGCCCGGGCGCAAGGCGCCCGACAGGATCTGGTCGCGCAGCGCAAGCTGCGCCTTCACGGTCTGCGAGACGGAGCGGTCGACCTCACGCTCGGCCATGTTCTACTCCGCGGCCTGAAGATGCTGCGGCGGATTTTCCTTCGCCACCATGCGATCGATCAGCTTGCGCGTCCACATTGCGCCGGCATCGATGTTGAGGTTGTAGAAGATGCGATCGGGGTTCTCGTCCATGGCGCGTTGCTGCGCTTCGAGGATCAGCTCGTCCTCGTGGAAGATGCCGGAGACGCCCTCGCGGATCTCTGTCGTGATGCGCTGCTCGTCGAGCTGATAATCGCGCACGAAGGCCCAGAAATAGTGACAGGTCTTCTCGGTCTCCGGCGTAATGGTGTTGAGCACGAAGCCGTTGACGCCCTGCGAGCGGTCGCCTTCGGGCGCGCCGGTGCCGGTCGGTGCGACGCCGACGTCGATCGCAATGGTGCACGGCGCTTCGAAACGGATGATCTGCCAGCGATCGACGAGGCCGGTCTTGCCGAGCTGCTTGGCCCAGAACGGCGGCGGCTCGATGCCGCGCATCCAGCGCGTCACCGTGACTGTCTTCTCGCCATGGGTGACGTCGAACGGGGCTTCGGCGACCGCCTCGTTGCCGATCGAGGAGCCGTGCACGAACGTCTCGTGGGTGAGGTCCATGAGATTGTCGAGCACGAGACGGTAGTCGCATTTGACGTGGATGGTCTTGCCGTCGCCGGCCCAGGCCGGATCGTGATTCCAGTGCATATCGGGGACCAGCGCGGGATCGGCCAGCGCGGGATCGCCCATCCAGAGCCAGATGTAGCGGTGGCGCTCGACCACGGGATAGGCGCGGACGCAGGCCGACGGGTTGATGGTCTCCTGCGAGGGCATGAAGGTGCAGCGGCCCTGCGCGTTGTATTTCAGGCCGTGATAGCCGCAGACGACGGTGTCACCTTCGAGCCGGCCCTTCGACAGCGGCACCAGCCGGTGCCAGCAGGCATCTTCCAGCGCAGCGACCGAGCCGTCGGCCTTGCGGTACATCACGACATGCTTGCCGCAGATCGTCCGCGGCAGCAGCGCCGGCTTCACCTCGGCGTCCCAGGCGGCCGCGTACCAAGCGTTCATCGGGAAGGGTTTTGTCACTGGCGATCTCCCTCGGTTTATGAATACGTTATGTATACAATAACTGAAGAATGGAATCCTTCAAGAGCAAAAAATGCCTACCAAAGTACCTTTCATGCGTTCTTAGTATACAATCTTATGAAATCGGCCTTTCTTAGCAGGGACGGTGCACCTCTCCCGCTTGCGGGGGAGGTCGGCGCGAAGCGCCGGGTGGGGGCTCTCCCCGCCGAGGGGCTCTATCCGCAAGCTCAGAAAATCCCGACGCGGAAACACCCTCTCCCTAGCCCTCCCCCGCAAGCGGGGGAGGGAACGCACTCTCAGCGCGGCGACAGGAGCGACCGCAAGCGACTACGCCCCGAACACCTTCGCCAGCCCCGTCCGCGCCTCTTCCTGAATACGCTTCAGGTGCTCGGTGCTGCGGAAGCTTTCGGCGTAGATCTTGTAGACGTCCTCGGTGCCGGAGGGCCTGGCGGCGAACCAGCCGAAATCGGTTTCGACCTTGATGCCGCCAAACGGCTGGCCGTTGCCGGGCGCCTTGCTCAGCGTTGAGCGGACAGGGTCGCCGGCGAGATCCTTCAGGCCGAGTTGTTCCGGCGTGACTGATTTGAGGATGTTCTTTTGCGGCCCTGTCGCGGCAACGTCGATGCGCGCGTAATGCGGCACGCCGAACTCTGCGGTGAGATCGTTGAACAGCTGGCTGGGATCGCGGCCGGTCTTCGCCATGATCTCGGCGGCGAGCAGGCCGAGGATGATTCCGTCCTTGTCGGTGGTCCACACGGTGCCGTCGCGGCGCAGGAACGAGGCCCCTGCACTCTCCTCGCCGCCGAAGCCGAAGCCGCCCGTGAGAAGGCCGTCGACGAACCATTTGAAGCCGACCGGCGTTTCGACCAGCTTGCGGCCGAGCTTCTTGGCGACGCGGTCGATGATCGAGCTCGACACCACGGTCTTGCCGATCGCGGCATCCCTGCTCCAGTTCGGACGATGCGCGAACAGATAGGAGATCGCGGTCGCCAGATAATGGTTCGGATTCATCAGGCCGCCCGTGCGCGTCACGATGCCGTGGCGGTCTGCATCGGTATCGTTGGCAAAGGCGACGTCGAAGCGGTCGCGCATCCCGATCAGGCTCGCCATCGCGTAGGGCGAGGAGCAGTCCATGCGGATCTTCCCGTCCCAATCGACTGTCATGAAACGGAAGGTCGGGTCGATCGCCTCGTTCACGACGGTGGCCTTCAGGCCGTAGCGCTCGATGATCGGATGCCAATAATGCACGGCGGCGCCGCCGAGCGGATCGATGCCGATATTGATGCCGGCGGATTTGACCAGGTCGAGATCGACGACTTGGCCGAGATCAGCGACGTAGGGCGTCACGAAGTCGTAGGCGTGGACGTTCGCGGCTTTCTTCGCCTTGTCGTAGTCGATGCGCTTCACGCCCCTGAGAGCGTCGGCGAGGTAGGCATTGGCACGCTTTTCGACCACGCCCGTGACGTCGGTGTCGGCGGGACCGCCATGCGGCGGATTGTATTTGTAGCCGCCGTCCTCCGGCGGGTTGTGCGAGGGTGTGATGACGACGCCGTCGGCGAGGCCGCTGGTGCGGCCCTTGTTGTAAGTGAGGATCGCGTGCGAGATCACAGGCGTCGGCGTGTAGCCGCCGTCCTTGTCGATCATGATGTCGACGCCGTTGGCGGCGAACACTTCGACGGCGCTGACCAGCGCCGGCTCGGCCAGCGCATGGGTGTCGATGCCGATGAACAGCGGTCCGGTCAGCCCCTTTTCTCGTCTGTAGTCACAGATCGCCTGCGTCGTCGCGAGGATGTGGCCCTCATTGAAGGTGTTCTTGAACGAAGTGCCGCGATGGCCGGAGGTGCCGAACGCCACGTGCTGCGCGGGATCCGCGACATCGGGCTTGCCGGCGAAATAGGCCGTCACCAGCCGCGGAATGTTGGTGAGCGCGTCCGGCGAGGCCTGCTTGCCTGCCGCGGGATGAACATCAGCCACTGAAGTACCTCGTCCTGTCGTAACGGAGATAGCGGAGCACCATAGCATCGGCGGGGCCCCCGCCAAGGGCACAACACGCGCGACGGGGTGGCCGTTCCTTTGAGGGATGACCGTAACCCGCATGAGCGAAGCGATATGCGGGACCATCCACCCCGGATGTCGCTTTGCTGATCCGGGCTACGGGATCATGCTATGCTCCACGCCAACATGGCCCCTTCGAATCGTCCCATGATCCCTTCGCGCAAGCTGCTTCTGCTGATCGCCGGCCTCGTCGTGGCCGGCGCGCCGGCGCGCGCTGCGGAATTCTACACCGAGGATTTGCGCATCCCCATGGCCGAGGCCGGGCCGCAGGGGTTGGAGGCGTTTCTGGTCCGACCTGCCGGGACGAAGCGCTATCCGCTCGCGCTGCTCAGCCACGGCTCGCCGCGCAGCTTCGACGACCGCGCGACCATGTCCGCGCATAAGTATTACGGCATCGCGCTCGAATAC
>NZ_JALBGZ010000228.1:0-8663 GCF_023006515.1 Bradyrhizobium sp. PRIMUS42 | reverse complement strand
CGCTATGGCAACGCCGTCGGATGCAGCACGGGTTGGTAGCCGGCGTTCAATGTGCGCAGCGTCGAGGGCGGCGTCAGCAACGCCGCTTCGCCAGGCTGACGCTCGGCGGCGCGATAGCCCGCCGGTGACCACAAGAGCGCTCTGCCCTGCGTCACCAAAAAGCTCTCTTCGCCCTGCTGCACCATTGCGCCGTCGGGCAAGTCTGCGAGCGGCACCGGCAGGGGGTGAAGGCGCTTGCGGCCTCGATCGAGCCGCTCCTGATGCAACACGGCGTCCATCGCCTTCGCACTCGCTTTGCTCACACCATTCCCCGCTTCCCACGCAGCGCGAAATCGCTTGGCATCGTCGCGGCGGCAGAAGAAGCAGGGGCGATGGCCCGCGGCAAAGGCGGTGGCCTCGTCGAGGAAGAACAGCTCGGTCCAGCTCCGCCGCGCCATCACCGGCCGCCGCCAGCCGCGAAATTCACACAGGCACGTAATCCAGGCCGGCGACGACCAGCGCTTTGTCAGCAGCGTCCTGGTCGCGGGATCATGGATGATGCCGCGATTGCCGGTGAACAGGCCGCGGTGCGGGGTGGCGATGATGTCGCCGGTCGGCGTGACCCGGTTTTGCAGGGGGCGAGTAGCGAATAGCGAATTGCGAATGGAGGATTCACTATTCGCCATTGGCCACTCGCCATCGCCGTCAATCACGCCGCCCCATCTCGCAGCGGCGGGTGATAGGACAGCGCGGTGTCCCAGGGGAAGAAGATCCAGGTGTCCTGCGAGACTTCCGTGATGAAAGTATCGACCAGCGGGCGGCCCATCGGCTTGGCGTAGACGGTGGCGAAATGCGCATCGGGCAGCATCTCGCGCACCAGCTTGCCGGTCTTGCCGGTGTCGACGAGGTCATCGACGATCAACAGCCCCTTGCCGGTGCCGCCGCCGAGCTTCATGGCCGCTTCCGAAATGCCCTTGAGGACCTGGAGCTCGCCCTGCTTGTTGTGGTCGTAGCTGGCGATGCAGACCGTGTCGATCACGCGCACGCCGAGCTCGCGCGCCACGATCGCCGCCGGCACGAGGCCACCGCGGGTGATCGCGATCACCGCGTGGAACGGACCGACCTCGTTGAGCCGCCAGGTTAGCGCCCGGCAATCCCTATGGAATTGGTCCCAGGAGACCGGAAAGGCCCTGCCCGCCCGCTCCTGTGCGCTCAGTTCCGGTGCTTCACCTGCCATCGTCGTCTCCTGCCATTGGTCTCGCGGGCAGTTTTCTCTGCTAGCGGGTGATGTTCAATCCTGCCAGCATTTCCTTCACCGCCGCCATCGCGGATGCGAGCTTGTCGGCATCGCGCGAGCGCACCACGAGATTGGTATTGGGCTTCTGCTCTTCGTCCATGAAGGGATAGCTGCCGATGATGGTGTCGGGATGAGCGGCGGCGATCGCCCGCAAGGGGCTGCCGATGTCGCCCTCCCGCGCATTGGCGCGGACCGATTCGGAGAGCATGCGCACACCCGACTTCAGCTTGGGCGAGACGATGTCCATCATCGCCTGCATGATCGAGGGCACGCCAGCCATCACGATGACATTGCCGATCTTGAAGCCGGGAGCGAGGATGGTCGCGCTCTGGATCAGCTCGGCGCCGTCGGGAATGCGGGCCATGCGCAGGCGGGCCTCGTTGAGGTCCTGCTCGCTCCAGCGCTCGCGGAAACGGGCCACGACCTCCGGATGGTGGTCGATGCCGACGCCGAACGCCTTGGCCACGCTGTCGGCAGTGATGTCGTCATGGGTCGGCCCGATTCCGCCGGTTGTGAAGACGTAGGTGTAGCGATGCCGCAGTGCATCCAAGGCCGCGACGATGTCGGCCTCGTCGTCGGAGACGACCCGGACCTCCTTCAGGTCGATGCCGATATTGGTCAGGTATTCGGCAATGAAGCCGATATTCTTGTCCTTGGTCCGGCCGGACAGGATTTCGTCCCCAATGACCAGAATGCCCGCCGTGACGATCTCGCTCATAACTTTAAGTCCCTCACCTGTGGCGCCGACTTTGCCGAGGTAACGCGTTGAAGTCACGCGGTTTTGCTGCCGAAATAAGCAGTCCTCAGCCATTTTTTCAGGCATGTTCGCGGCCATTCCCGCCAAATGCTGTCAGTCCATGCATATCGCGCTGGCCCGGCCCTTGCTACCACCTCGGAGTCATGCACTCTTGCCGCATGGCCACAGGACGTTGCGGTCTTCACCAAGGCCGCGCGGCCTGTCCAATGGCGCAACGCCTTGCGGAGACAAGTCGGGATCTATGGCAGTCGCGTTTGATGAAATGAATATTCCCGGCGGGGAGCTTCGCCCCGCCTATGAGGAGCTGGCACGCTGGCTCAAGGAGACGCCTCCCGAGGCGCTCGAATATCGCCGCCAGGAGGCCGAGCTCCTGTTCCGCCGCATCGGCATCACCTTCGCTGTTTATGGCGAGGCCGAATCCACCGAACGCCTGATCCCCTTCGACGTGATCCCGCGGATCATGTCCGGCAAGGAATGGACCCTCCTGGAGAAGGGCCTGAAGCAGCGCGTGCGCGCGCTCAACATGTTCCTGCGCGACATCTATCACGGCCGCGACATCCTCCGTGCCGAGATCGTACCCGACGATCTGATCTTCCAGAATCCAGTCTTCCGCCCCGAGATGAACGGCCAGCAGGTGCCGCACGACGTCTATGTGCACATCGCCGGCATCGACATCGTCCGGGTCGATGCCAACGACTTCATCGTGCTGGAGGACAATGCGCGGACGCCGTCCGGCGTGTCCTACATGCTGGAAAACCGCGAGATCATGATGCGGCTGTTTCCGGATCTGTTCGCCCGCCACAGGGTGGCGCCGGTCGAGCGCTATCCGGACGAGCTGCTCTCGGCGCTCCGCTCCGTCGCGCCGCAAAGCGCATCGGGCGAGCCGACGGTGGCCCTGCTCACGCCCGGCGTCTACAACTCGGCCTATTACGAGCACTCCTTCCTCGCCGATAAGCTCGGTATCGAGCTGGTCGAGGGCCGCGACCTCATCGTCAAGAACAACGAAGTGTTCATGCGGACGACGGAAGGGCTGAAGCGGGTCGACGTGATCTATCGCCGCGTCGACGACGACTTCATCGATCCCCTCACCTTCCGTCCCGATTCCGTGCTCGGCGTGCCCGGGCTGATGTCGGCCTATGCGGCCGGCAACATCACGCTCGCCAACGCCGTCGGCACCGGGATTGCCGACGACAAGGCGATCTACTCCTACATGCCCGACATCGTGAAATTCTATCTCGGCGAGGAGCCGATCCTGAAGAACGTGCCGACCTGGCGCTGCCGCGAGCCGAAAGACCTAGCCTACGTGCTGGACAACCTCGGCGATCTCGTCGTCAAGGAAGTTCACGGCTCCGGCGGCTACGGCATGCTGATCGGACCCGCCGCGACCAAAGCGACGATCGAAGCATTTCGCGAGAAGCTCAAGCGCGAGCCCGAAGGCTTCATCGCGCAGCCGACGCTGGCGCTGTCGACCTGCCCGACCTGCACGGCGTCAGGCCTTGCGCCACGCCATGTCGATCTGCGGCCCTTCGTGCTCACCGGCAGCAAGGGCACCACCATCGTGCCGGGCGGGCTGACACGCGTCGCACTCAAGGAAGGCTCCCTGGTGGTCAATTCCAGCCAGGGCGGCGGCACCAAAGACACCTGGATCCTGGACGAGTAGACAGATGCTGTCGCGTACCGCCGAAAACCTCTACTGGCTCGCCCGCTACGTCGAACGGGCCGAATATCTCGCGCGCACCATCGATGCGACGTTGCGCGTCACCGCGCTTCCCGCCGCCTATATCGGCAAGACCAACGAATGGGACTCGGCGCTGCTCACCGCCGGCGTCGCCTCAAGCTTCTATCAGACCTATGAGGAAGCCAACGAACGCAACGTCGTCGACTACCTCTCGTTCTCGGCGGACAACCCGTCCTCGATCAGGAACTGCATCGAGGCGGCGCGGCTGAACTCGCGCTCGGTGCGCACCGCGCTGACCAGCGAGATGTGGGACACCATCAACTCGGCCTGGATCGAGGTGCAGGAGGTCTGGAGCAAGGGCACGTCGACGCGCGAAGATTTGGCAAAATTCCTGCGCTTCGTTCAGGAGACCTCGCTCCGCTTCGACGGCTCGGCCTACCGGACCATGCTACGCAACGACGCCTATTGGTTCTCGCGGCTCGGCCTGCACCTGGAGCGCGCCGACAACACTGCACGCATCCTCGATGTGAAGTATCACGTGCTGCTGCCCGAGGAAGAGCATGTCGGTGGCCCGCTCGACTTCTATCAGTGGAGCTCGATCCTGCGTTCGGTGTCGGCGCTGACGGCCTATCACTGGGTCTATCGCGAGACGCTCAAACCGTGGCTGGTCGCGGACCTGTTGATCCTCAACGGCACCCTGCCGCGCTCGCTTGCGAGCTGCTATGACAATCTCACGCGGAACCTCGACCAGATCGGCGTCGCCTATGGCCGGCAGGGGCCGGCCCAGCGCCACGCCCGCGGTATCCGCAACCGGCTGGAACACAGCAATATGAACGACATTTTCCAGCATGGCGTGCATGAATTCATTCAGGAATTCATCGCGGATAATTCCAGGCTGGGCGAAATCATCACGAAGCAGTATTTGATCTGATAAATGCCGTCATTCCGGGGCGCCCGAAGGCGAACCCGGAATCTCGAGATTCCGGGTTCGATGCTGACGCATCGACCCGGAATGACGACGCAAGAACAACGGTCCCCCATGCGCCTGCGAATCCAGCACACCACGACCTATCACTACGAGCCGCCGGCCACGAGCGTGATCCAGATTCTGCGCATGACGCCCGGCAGCCATGACGGGCAATATGTGGCGGAATGGCAGATCGACGTCTCCACGGACACCAAGCTCGACACGCATGAGGACGCGTTCGGCAACGTCACCCACGTGCTGTCCTGCGGGCCGGTCGGCGACATCAAGATCATCGCCGAAGGACTGATCGAGACCCACGACACTGGCGGCGTGCTGCGCGGCACTGACGAGCGCTTTCCGGCCGGCATGTTCCTGCGCTCCACCGACCTCACCACCGTCAATCCGGCGATGATGGCGGTTGCGCGCCAGTTGCGCAGCGAGGCCGAGAGCGACACGCTCGGCTTCCTGCACACGTTGATGGCCGAGATCAGCGATCACATGACCTTCGACGAGGACCCGACCAACAGCGGCACCTCGGCAGCCGAGGCCTTCGCGCTCAAGCGCGGCGTGTGCCAGGACTATGCGCATATCTTCATCGCCTGCGCCCGCAGCGGCGGCGTGCCAGCGCGTTTCGTCTCCGGCCACTTCCTGCGCTCGGACGGCACGGTGCACCAGGATGCCGGCCACGCCTGGGCGGAGGCCTACGTGCCCGATCTCGGCTGGATCGGCTTCGACCCCGCCAACAGCATCTGCGCCACCGACGCACATGTCCGCGTCGCGATCGGGCTCGACTATCTCGGCGCCGCTCCCGTGCGCGGCACCCGCTATGGCGGCGGCGCGGAGACATTGACTGTGGCGGTCAAGGTCGAGCAGGCCGGCCGCGGCGGGCAATCGCAGTCACAGTGGCAAAGCTAGGCGCAACCGTCCAAATGCAGAGGCCGTGCTACACTCGCGGGACCAGACTGTCCCCCCGAGGTACCCCATGGCAACCGTAAAGCTGCTTTCGGACGATGAACTCTCCACTGAAGCGCGCGCCGTCTTTGACGATATCCGCAAAGTGCGGAAATCGGATTTCGTCAACAATTTCTGGCGCGCGCTGGCGCATGATCCGAAGACGCTGCGGCGAACCTGGGAGAGCATCAAGGAGGTGATGGCTCCAGGCGCGCTCGATCCCAAGGTCAAGGAAATGCTCTATGTCGCGGTCTCGATCGCGCATGGCTGCAGCTACTGCATCCATTCGCACACCGCCGCCGCACGGGCCAAGGGCATGACCGAGGCCGAATATGGCGAGCTGCTCGCCATCGTCGGCATGGCCGCGGAGACCAATCGTCTGGTCACAGCGCTCGGCGTGCCGGTTGATGAGGCGTTTCTCGTAGACGCCGCCGACTGAAGCTGCCAGTTGCGCCCTGGGATGACGGCTCGCCCCGGGAATCGGGGGTTGGAGCGGCCCTTGAAATTGGCTAGTAATTCCGCGCAAACGCGTTCGGGGACTGGAAATGACCTATTGTTGTGGAATCCTGGTTCGGGACGGTCTGGTGATGATCGCCGATACCCGCACCAATGCCGGCCTCGACAACGTCTCGACCTTCCGCAAGCTTCACATCTTCTCAAAGCCCGGCGAGCGCATCATGGCGATCGCCAGCGCTGGCAACCTCGCCATCAGCCAGTCGGTACTGTCGACGCTGACCGAAGGCCTGGAAGACCCCAACACGGGTGAGATCGAGACGCTGATGAACGCGCCGACCATGTTCCAGGCCGCCCAGCGCATCGGCCGGGCAATCCGGGCGGTGCACGCGACCGAAGGGCCGGCGCTGAGATCCGAGGACGTGTCCTTCGACGTCTCCTTTTTGTTCGGCGGCCAGATCAAGGGCTCCCGGATGCGACTGTTCATGATCTACACCGCCGGCAACTTCATCGAGTGCACCACCGACACGCCCTATTTGCAGATCGGCGAGCACAAATACGGCAAGCCGGTGCTCGACCGCGCCATGCATTACGACGTTGAGCTCTACGAGGCGCTGAAGACCGGTCTGATCTCGATGGACTCGACCATGCGCTCGAATCTCGGCGTCGGCCTGCCGATCGACGTGCTGGTGGTACGCGCGGACGCCTGCGAGGCCGATCTCAACCACCGCATCGAAGCGGGCGAGCCCTATTTCCACGATCTGCGCTCGCGCTGGTCTGCGGCCCTGCGCGCCGCGCATCAGAACATTCCGCGGCCGCCCTACAAGAACGAAAAAGAACCGAAAACCTGACAGCAAGAAAAGGCAGGAAATGATGAGTGAAGCAAAAAAAATCGCAGTGGTGACCGGCGCCGGCACCGGCGTCGGGCGCGCGGCGTCGCTGGCATTGATGAACACCGGCTTCACCGTGGTGCTGGTCGGGCGCCGGCTCGACATGCTCGAGGAGACCGCAAAGCTCGGTCCCGCGGGCAAGAGCCTGTGCGTCACCGCCGACATGACCAAGCCGGATTCGATCGCCGCGCTGTTTGACAAGGTGAAGGCGACCTACGGCCGGCTCGACGTGCTGTTCAACAATGCCGGCATGGGCGCGCCTCCGGTGAATTTCGAAGATCTCACTCTCGAGCAGTGGCAGGCGGTGGTGAACACCAACCTCACCGGCCCGTTCCTGTGCACCCAGCACGCCTTCCGTATCATGAAGGACCAGAGCCCGCGCGGCGGCCGCATCATCAACAACGGTTCGATCTCGGCGCATGCGCCGCGGCCGTTCTCGGCGGCCTACACCTCGACCAAGCACGCCATCACGGGCCTGACCAAGGCCAGCAACCTCGACGGCCGCATGTACGACATCGCCGTCGGCCAGGTCGACATCGGCAATGCCGCGACCCCGATGACCGATCGCATGGTCAACGGCCCCGGCGTGCTGCAGCCCGACGGCACGTCGAAGCAGGAACCGCGCATGGACGCCAAAGCGGTCGGCGATGCCGTCGCCTACATGGCCGGCCTGCCACTCGATGCCAACGTGCTGACGATGACGGTGATGGCGACCAAGATGCCGTTCGTCGGACGGGGCTAGTCGTCGCTCTCGTGCCCCGGACGCAGCGCGGCATGCCATGACGCGCTGCTGAGCCGGGGCCCATGCCTCCACGATCTCGTTCTTGGCCTTCTGGATCCCGGCGCTGCGGCGCGTCACTTCGTGCCGCACCGCGTCCGGGACACGCGATCTTCCCCTACTCCAAGCTTTCCACCTTCCGCAGGCTGGGAAACAGCTTCATCCAGAGCAGCGCCACCGCGACGGTGGCAACGCCGCCGAATACGGCGGCCGGCATGGCACCGAGCAGCGCGGCTGCCACTCCGCTCTCGAACTGGCCGAGCTGGTTCGAGGCGTTGATGAAGAGGAAGTTGACCGCGCCGACCCGGCCGCGCATCTCGTCGGGCGTTGCGAGCTGCACCAGCGAGAAGCGGATCACGACGCTGATCGTATCGGCGGCACCGAGGACAGCGAGCGCGAGCACCGACAGCCACATCCAGGACGACAGCGCGAACACGATCGTGGCGAGGCCGAACACGATCACGGCCTGGAACATGCGCAGGCCCACATGCCTGGAGATGGCGTGACGCGCCAGCACCATGGTCATCAAGAGCGCGCCGACCGCGGGCGCCGCGCGCAGCACGCCGAGCCCGACCGGGCCGGTCTGGAGGATGTCGCGGGCATAGATCGGCAACAGCGCAGTGACGCCCCCGAACAGCACCGCGAACAGGTCGAGCGAGATGGTGCCGAGGATTGCGGGATTACTGCGGATGAAGCGAACGCCGGCGAAGATGTTATCCGCGTCCGTTCCCTCCTTGGCGATGGCCTGCGGGCGCGGTCGGATGAAGCCGGTCAGGATCATCCCGAAGATCCAGAACAGCACCATCATGGCATAGGCAAGATGCGGGGCGACCGCATAGGCGAAGCCGCCGAGCGCCGGCCCGGTGATAGTCGCCACCTGCGCCGCGCCGCTGGAGACGGCGGTAGCGCGCTG
>NZ_JALBGZ010000227.1:0-8664 GCF_023006515.1 Bradyrhizobium sp. PRIMUS42 | reverse complement strand
CAGGAACGGCCGCGCCGTCCAGCCCACGGCGCAAAGACCGAGCAGCACGCCGAGCGTGGCGCTGTGAGTCGCGGCGGCAAAGGCGGTGAAGACGAACAGCGCGATCTTTTCCAGCGTCGATGTCCGTTGTCCGCCGACGACCAGCAGGAACAGCGACAGGATCGAGAGTCCGGCGAAGATGTCGGTGAGCAGCATGCTGGCAAGCCAGGGTAGCGCGGTCGATAGGACCAGGCCAAGGCAGATCGCGACGAAGCGGAAGGTCTGCATCATCGAGAGCACGCGAAGGGTGAGCTGCAACAGCCACAGCGCCGCCAGCGACTGGACCGCGAGGTTGATCCAGAAACCAAAACTCTCGCCATAGTGCAGATAGAGACCGAACACCGTGGAGCGGCTGGGGACGAGATAGCCCTCGTACCAGCGCGCCAGATAGCCGCCGGTATCCCATTGCAACAGGGGATAGCCGTTCCAGAACGCCGGCGCGATCATCAGAAGGGGCAGGGCCACCGCCGCCAGGCGCAGCCATAACGTATCAGCGGCGCGCGCGCGCAATTGATCGGTGGTGATGCTCAAATCTGCTCCCGTCCTCGCATGCGACCATGCCCGCAATAACGGTCGGCAGAGAATTCACCAATAGTTTGACGCCGCCCGGCTTGAATTTGGCAAAACTCTGACCACTTTGAGCCGACCTGCCGCTTGGAGGGCATCAGAAGAAACTGTTGTGTTTCAATATCTTGGCATGCCTTCGCGGGGCAGGATGCTGTTCACTCTCAGGCAAGCCCGTCGGGACTTTGTCGCCTAGACTATGCTATAGAGCCGGTAAAGCGGGCCCATTCGAAAGAGCAAATCCCAGAGAGCAAATCCATGGCAGTGCATCAGGTCAATCCGGGAGGAAAGCTCGCATCGCTCGATCCGATATGGGACCGGATTCGGGGCGAAGCGGAGGACATCGTGCGTCGCGAGCCGGAGCTTGCGACCTTCATCTATTCGGCGGTGCTGCATCACGGCCGCCTGGAGGACTCGGTGGTCCACCGCGTCGCCGAACGGCTCGATCACTCGGCCCTGTCGGGCGACCTCGTGCGCCATACCTATGGCGAGGCGTTGCGCGACGATCCCGATCTCGGGAATGCCTTTCGTGCCGATCTCGTTGCCGTCTATGACCGCGATCCGGCGACCTCGCGCTTCATCGATCCCTTGCTCTACTTCAAGGGCTTTCACGCGATCCAGACCCATCGCCTCGCGCACTGGCTCTATCTGAAGGGCCGCAAGGATTTTGCGTATTATCTCCAGAGCCGCGCCTCCGCGGTGTTCCAGACCGACATCAATCCCGCCGCGCGCATCGGGCGCGGCATCTTCCTCGACCACGCCACCGGCTTCGTCTGCGGCGAGACCGCCATCATCGAGGACGATGTCTCGATCCTGCACGGCGTCACGCTCGGCGGCACCGGCAAGGAGAACGAGGACCGTCATCCGAAGATCCGCCATGGCGTCCTGATCGGCGCCGGCGCGAAGATCCTCGGCAACATCGAGGTCGGCCATTGCGCGCGCATCGCCGCCGGCTCGGTGGTGGTCAAGCCCGTGCCGCACAACGTCACGGTCGCGGGCGTGCCCGCCAAGATCGTCGGTGAGGCCGGCTGCGCCGAGCCGTCGCGCACCATGGATCAGATGATCAACGCGATGGGGCTTTGAGACCCGGCTTTGACCTTGAAAAGGGGCCGGATTTTCCGGCCCTTTTGATCCCTAAATTCTTTGGCAATTGATGCTGGCGGTTCGTCGCGTCTCGTCCTAAAACCCGCCGACCATTTTTTCGATCGGAGACTTGCCGTGGACGTCAAAGAAGTCAGAAAGCTGGACGCATATCTGAAGCGCGTATTCGGCAATCCCAAGATTCGCGTCGTGCCGCGGCCGAAGAAGGACGATTCCGCCGAGGTCTATATCGGCGAGGAGTTCATCGGCGTGCTGTTCGTCGACGACGAGGACGACGATCGCTCGTTCCAGTTCCAGATGGCGATCCTCGAGGACGATCTCGTCGATCAGGAATAGACGATGCGTGCCGGTGCGGTGCTGCGGCCCCGTTCCGGCTCGACAAATTTCAACAGCGCCTTCCGCAAGGCCGTCGGGACGACGCCGAGCTTTTACCGCGCACGGAAGTTCGGCTGATCTGGTCGGCTACTGCCACCGCCGCCACGCCCGGGCGCCCGCCTGTCGCGAACATCCGCAACACGTCGTTGTCGCGTTGGCACGGTTGGCTGCTACGGGATCCAATGGTCCCGCAACGCCGCCCGGCCTCAAGGAACGCATTTGCCCGTTTGCGCGAAATTTTTCAGAACTCCGCCGCAATAAGGCGCGCAAGTGGACGCACCCGGACCGGAATTTCGATAGCATCTAGCTATGCACGCATCGTAATTGCACCCGCCGCCCGCGGCTGCGGCAACCGCGCCGCTACCTTCAATGGGCACGACGGCGCCGCCTGCGCGTTGGGGCTTGCCTTGCAAGGATTTCTCGTCGTTGGTCGCCGGTCGTTTCTCGCGCGTAGCAATCGACTTCTTGTCCTGTACTTTCTCGCACCCGTTATCGTCATTGACGCGATAGCCTGTACGGCAGGTGATCTTCACGCAAGCATCGCCATCGGCCTTGAAGCCGCGATCGCACACCAAGGGGCAGACCCGGCCTGGCTTGGCTTTGATGGCGTCGAGCGCGTCGAAGCTCGCCTGCTTGGCATCGAACTTCGTTCCCGCATACTTGTTGAACAATGTCAGCGAGCGTTGCGATGACGCGTTCCAGTCGCCGTCGGCAGCGACCGCCAGACAGCCGACGCGGCGCAACTCCGACTGAATCAGCTTTGCCGTCTCTTGCGGCGACAGGCTCGGCGGCGTCGAGGTTGGTGCGACAGCCGCAACCTTCGTGGTGTCGGTAACCTGCTGCTTCTCTGTGGTTCGCTCTTCGGCAGCCTGCTTGGCGTCATTTGCCAGCCTGTCGGCGAGCGCCTTCTCTGCGGCCTGCTTGTCGGCCAGCGCCTTGGCCACTGCGGCTTCGGCGTCCTTCCGTCGCTGCTCGGCGGCGGTCACCTTGGCCTCCTCGATCTCCTTAGCCTTCTCCGCCGTTTTCTTGGCGTCCTCAGCGGCCTTGGCGGCCGCAGCCGCTTTCTCCTGCTCGGCTTTCTTGGCCCGCTCGGCCGCGAGCCGAGACTTCTCGTCTTCGGCCTGCCTGGCCTTTTCCGCGGCGGCCGCGCGCGTTTCTTCGGCGGCGATCTTGTTCAGCTGGCCTTTGGCGAGATCGGCGTAGAACCCGCTTGGAAAGCGGTTCAGGAAGGCTGTCCATCCGTCACGCGTGCCCAGCTGAAGCGCCAGTTCGTAGTCGCGCCGGATTTCGGCATCCGGGTTGGCCTGCGGTCCGGCCGCGACAGGCTTGGATGCAACCAGCGGCACGTCATCGCCGCCGAGCGAGCCGTACACATATGGCTCCTGCTTGTAGCCTGTGGTCTTGAGGACGTCGTCGCGCACGAAGCCGAAGGCCTTACGCAGATCGAGGCCCGGCATCGGCAGACGTTCCACGAGCGCCGTGGCAAACGGGCTGTTCTTGGCATCGCCGTCCGAGGCGGTCGAGCCCGCCTTGGCCGCGAAGGCAATCATGGTGTTCGGGCTGGTCGGCTCGACCTTGGCGAGGCCGCGGCCGATCGCACGCGAGGCAACCGTACGCTTCATGGTCTTGGCGAACGGGTTGTCGCGGCAGGCATCCAGGATAACCAGGCGCAATTGCTTGGCCGGCTCGATGGCAAACAGCACCCTGTCGAGCGGGAACGCCTCGTCGAGAACGTCGGTATCGGTCTCCAGGGCGGCATCGGTTGGGATCAGATAGTTGGTGCCGTCGAGTTCGATGCCGTGGCCGGCGTAGTAGATGACCGCGACATCGGCCTCGCGGGCCTTGCCGCCGAATTCGCGCAGCGCCTTGCGCATGTCGACCACGTTCAGGTCGAGCTTGATGTCGACGGCGTCGAAGCCCGCCTTCCTGAACATGCCGCCGACCAGCGCGGCATCGTTCGCGGGGTTCGCCAGCCTCGCCACGTTCTTGTAAGCCGAGTTGCCCATGACGAGCGCGACACGCTTCTCGGCCAGCGCAGCGCCGGTCCCGAACCAGCTCGCAACAATCAATAAAACCAACAGCCGAAGCCGCATTCCAGCCCCCGAATGCAATAGCGTTAGATTAGTCGCACAATGCCCAAGTGCAATCTATGATCGGTGATATCAGTCACACATCGGTGCGGCGATCCGGGCAATCCCGGTACCGGGTCGAAGGAAGCGCAACCTTCAAGTCGATCTCTCTCATGATGCCATTGTGCCCCTATTTTGCCCGGCGGGTCAATGACAGTTCGAAAAATACGAAAATGCTCAATACGAAAATGCTCAATGCCGCCGATGCTTGGCTACTGTGCATGGGGTTGTTTTCGCAGTTTTTGTTTTGGGGGGCACCAGCCCAGCGGATCTCACGGCAGAGCAGGCGGCCGGCTCAGCCCTTCGGCCCGCGCAGCTGCGCGGTCAGCTTGTCCATCGCATCCGCCACGTCACGCCATTGCGACAGCCAGCTGCGCGGAAAGCGGAAGGTGAGGTCGGCGCCGCCGACGCGGCGCTCCGAGAGACACATGCCGGGCGTCGCAGCATCGCGGGTGCAGCGTGCGGTCAGCACCGGGCTTGCAGCGGAATAGAGGTCCTCGCTGCCGTAAGGGGTGTCCGTGCGGAACATCCGCATCGTCAAGCCGTCGACGGGCATCGCCGTGGCCTGGTCGAGGTAGCGCGGATAGATCGTGGCTGTCCGCTGTTCAGGCGCGAGCGCATCGTGATGAGCCGCGATCGACAGGAAGATGCGGTCGATCGATTGCACCGCGGCTTCCACCGTGTCGGCGGTGACGTGCTTCGGCGTGCCCGGCGGTTCCAGCGAGGGATAGAGGAAGTCGAGGTCAATGCGCTCCTGCGGTCCGGAGTGCCGCTGGATCTTCATGCGGATCGCGGTCGTCGGCAGGTTGAACAACGTGCCGCCGACGCTCACCGGCAGCTTGTCCGGGGCGTTCGCGCCGCGGGTGCCCCAGGTCGGCCACAGCAGATAGGCGACGAGCCCGACCGCGCATGCCGCGGCAATCCCGCCGAGCACGATCGGGACGACGTGCGCGCGGGTGCGCGTACGGGGGGACCTAAGGGGAGCTGCCGAAAACACCGTCATGAGCAAGCGCAAATCGAGCCGGACGTCGGCCGGTGGCCGACGAATCAGCGGCGAATATGACACGCGACAGCGATTTCGCGGAGCGTTCCCGGCTGCGGGGAGCGGGGACGGCCCTGCGCGGGAGGGGCGGCGCTGTTAACCTTCCCTTAAGGATAATGTAGCGTTAACCAGCACTATTTGTCACAGGAAGGCACCTCGCGTTGCGTAAGGGCGGACCGTTCCGATGACACCTGAAGCTCTCAATACCTTCTTCTCGATCTGCATTGGTTTCGCGCTCGCGGGCGCTCTCGTGAACGGATACCAGGCGCTGGCGCAGCGCCCCGCGGGCTTCGGCCTGTTGCAGGACGGCGTGGCGCCGAAGACCTTCGCGGCGGTGCCGTTCCTGGTGTTCGCCGCGCCCTTCATCATCATGCGCAACACGCTCCGCGGCATGCGGGTGGAAAGCCGCCGTGCCGAGTTCGTGATGATGGCGACCCTCATCGCGGGCTTCTGGAGCATGATGAGCGGCACCTTCTTCCTGATGACGCTGCGCGCGGCCGGCGTCCTGGGCTGACGCCCGGCAGGACCGTCCACCGGGCGGCCTTTGCCTCTTCGCCGCCGTTTCGCTATGGCTGAGGTCGACGTGACAGGAGACCCCCATGGCGATCTACGAGCTCGACGGGCAGGCGCCCGACCTTCCCGCCGACGGCAATTACTTCATCGCCGAAACCGCCACCGTGATAGGCCGCGTGCGCCTGAAGCCGGGTGCGAGCGTCTGGTTCGGCGCCGTGCTGCGCGGCGACAATGAGTGGATCGAGATCGGCGAGGGCGCCAATGTGCAGGACGGCTCGACCTGCCACACCGATCTCGGCTTTCCGCTCGTCATCGGCCGGAACTGCACGGTCGGCCATAACGTCATCCTGCATGGCTGCACCGTCGAGGAGGGCGCCCTGATCGGCATGGGCTCGATCGTGATGAACGGCGCCAGGATTGGCCGCCACAGCATCGTCGGTGCCGGTTCCGTCATCACCGAGGGCAAGGAATTTCCTGAACGTTCCCTGATCATCGGCTCACCGGCGCGCGTGATCCGCACGCTCGACGACGCCCAGGTCCAGAAGATGGGAAGCGCGGCCAAGTTCTACGTCGCCAACGGTCCGCGCTTCACAAAGGGCCTGAAGCGGATCGGTTGACACATCGGCGGTCTCCCGGCCGCGCCCTCTCGGTTCCGCGCCGTACAAATACCGGTTGAAACTTTAAGCCTCCGCTAGCGCCGCAGCGGTATCGTGGGGTGTTTCAACCAGGGGGGAGCTGCGCCATGGACGCTGCGGCACCGGCATCCGGCCTCGCCGCCGGAACCAATCTATTGAAGAAGTTCGTTCGCTTCGCGCGCGGCACCGACACGCTGACCGTTGCGGAGAAAGTCTACAGCATCGCCGCCTTTCTTGCGATCGTCACCACCTTCCTCATGGTGATGTCGGTCCAGTCGGTGCGGTTGCAGACGACCTATCGTCACATGCATGCGTCCTCGGCCGCTGCAGCGATCAACGTCGGACGCATCAATGCGCTGATCTATGCGATCGTCATGGAGTCGCGCGGCATCTACATGTCCACCGATCGTCGTGCGATGATGCCGTTCGCGGACGGATTGGTCCGGCGCAACCGCGAGCTCGCCGACGCGGTGAAGAACATGGAGCAGACCGTCAGCGACGACGATGCCGAGCAGTTCGCTGCATTCCGCCAGCGCATATCGCAGTTCATCGAATTCCGCCAGGAGCTGGTCCGGCGCGGTGTGGAGATCAGCTCGGCGGCGGCCCGCGAATGGGGCGACAACGACGCCAATCGGACGGTGCGCAGCAAGCTCAACAGCGATATCGAGGCGCTCGAGCGCATCTACCAGCAGCGTGCCCGCGAGGCGGACGAGCTCGCCAATGAGAATCACTACGCCGCCGCCTATCTGTTCGCGCTCGGGCTCGCGGCACTGATCTTCGCTGGCCTGAACGTCGTCGTCATGCGGGGCTCGGTCGTCGGCGCGCTGGCCGACATCACGCAGGCGACCGACCGGATCGCGCAAGGTGACGTCAAGAGCGAGGTGCCGCATTTGCGCCGTCACGACGAGATCGGACGACTTGCGCGCGCCGTGCAGAATTTCCGCGACGCCGTGGCGCGCATCTTCGAGCTCGAGGAGCTCGAGCTCGGCACCGCGCAGGCACGTGACGCGGCGAGGACCGAGCGCGACAACTTCAACGACAAGTACCAGGCCAAGAAGTGGCAGCTTTCGGCCGCGATCAACAGCATGCCGCAAGGTCTGGTCATGCTCGACGGCAAGGCCAATGTGGTTGCGATGAATTCCAACTACCGGCAGATCTACAATCTGCCCGAGACGATCCAGGCTGGATCGTCCCTCGAGGAGATCCTCCGGCACCGGGTCAACAGCGGACTGTTCAGCGGCGACGTCGCGAAATATGTCGCGGCCGTTCTCGATCGCATCGCCAGGCGCGAGCCGACGGCCTACGAGATCGCGTTGAACGACGGCCGCATCATCAAGATCTACGAGCGTCCGATGGACGGCGGCGGCTGGGTGTCGGTGCAGGAGGACGTCACCGAACAGCGACAGCGCGAGCGCATTCTGGAGCGGATGGAGCGCTTCCTCGCCACCATCATAGAGAACGTGGCCGAGGGCATCATCGCCAAGGATGCGCGCAACCAGCGCTACGTCTTCGTCAACAAGGCCGCCGAGAAGATGATCGGCATGTCGCGCGGCGAGATCATCGGCAAGACCGCGCGGGAATTATTCTCCGCGGAGGCGGCCGCATTGATCGAGCGGCGCGATCAGCAGCTCCTCGCGCAGAAGCAGCAGCTCGAGCCGATCGTCGACACCATCGACAACCCCGCGCGCGGCCGCCGCGTGATCTCGGCCCGCCGGGTACAGATCGGCGGTGCCAACGAAGAGTCCCACATGTTCGTGACCATGGTCGAGGACCAGACCGAGAAGATGGTGGCCGCCGCATAGCCATCGGCGCGTGCCGCGGGAGCGGCGCGTCAGCGCCCCTCGGATTCGGCCGCTTCGATCGCACCTGCGGCCTTCTCGTGGCCGGCGGCCCACAGGGCATGGTCGTCGCTGCCGTCGAGGTAAGGATTGGCCTCAGCCGGAATGTTGTCGCGCGCGGCGCGTTCGCCTTCCGCAAAGGGATCGCGATCGGTCATGGTGATTTGCCTCCTCGGCTTTCAAGCTGACGCGACGGCATTTGTTCCGGAACTGGACTTCGCGGCGGCGGTTGACCGGTAAAGGAGAATTTCCGATGCCCGCAACCGCCTCAATCAAGACCATGATCCTGATCTTCGCGCTCGCGGCGGTGCCTGCCGTCGCCTTCGCGCAGGCGACCGGCGGTTCGGCCGGATCGTCCGGAGGCTCTGCGGGGTCGACAGGAGGCGTCGCCAACTCGCCGGCTCCTCCGCCCGGCACGAACAGCCTCG
>NZ_JALBGZ010000226.1:0-8665 GCF_023006515.1 Bradyrhizobium sp. PRIMUS42 | reverse complement strand
GGCCTCGCGCTGGGCCGCGGCGCCCGCGCCATCGTGCTGACCAACCAGAAGGGCGCGGTGCTGGAATTGACCGGCACGCAGGTCGGGTTGATGGCGAATGCCGATCTCAGCGGCCTCGCGATCACGATGCGGTAGGTCGAGGTGCCGTAGGGTGGGCAAGGGCGCGCAAGCACCGTGCCCACCATTCGTCAGTGATAGATACAGATCGTGGGCACGCTTCGCTTTTGCCCACCCTACGAGAGTGACGCTGCGGTGAACACCGCAAGCTGCGCATCGAACGCCCGCCGGAACGCCGGCCGCGCCTCGCCGCGGGCGACATAGGCGGCGATAGCGGGATACTCGTCCAGCAAACCCGATGTGTTCAGCCGCCGCAGTACCGTCACCATCATGAGATCGCCGGCGCTGAAGGCGTCGTCGAGCCAGTCGGCATTGTCGAGGCGGCGGGAGAGTTCGCCGAGCCTGACGCGGACGCGATCCTGCAACATGGGCAGGCGCTCCGCGTACCACCTCTTGTCGCGCTCGAACAGCATGGCCATGGTGAGCTCGACGATCGGCGGCTCCACCGTGCTGAGCGCGGCGAACATCCACGCGATCGCGCGGCTCTTCGCATTGGCATCCTTCGGCAGCAAGCCATCGTGGCGCTCGGCGATGTGGAGCACGATCGCGCCGGATTCGAACAGCGCGAGATCGCCGTCCTCATAGGTCGGGATCTGCCCGAACGGATGCAGCGCGCGATGCGCGGGCGCCTTCATCGTCTCGAACGAGACCAGGCGAACGTCGTAGGGCTGGCCGACCTCCTCCAGCGCCCAGCGGACCCGCATGTCGCGCGCCTGTCCGCGGCCGCAGTCGGGGGAGTTTTCGAACGCGGTGATGGTGGCGGGCATGTGGGGTTCCGGGTTGATTGCACTTTGTACCCTAAGGACGAACGACGGTTGCGGATTCCGACATCCTGCCGCGTCCTTGTAGGCTGGGTTAGCGGTCACATGCGCGGTCCATCAACACGTAACGGCGCAAGGCGTAACCCACCACCTTGGCGTCAGCGGAGCCAGCGCCATTGGTGGATGACACGTCCGCCTTCGCGGCGGACAAGTGGCCTGATCCACATTACACTTGCTACAATGCAGACACTCCGCTCCGGAGGAGGTTCAAGATGGCCATCAACAAGGACAAGATCGACGACGCCGCGCTGGCCTTGCTTTATCTCACCCTGCACGACGGCTATCGGGCCTGGAAGGGCTTTGATTGGGGCGTGCTCGGCCGCCTGCATGACAAGGGCATGATTGACGATCCCGTCGGCAAGGTGAAATCCGTGGTGTTCACGCCCGAAGGCCTCGAACGCGCAAAGAGGCTCTTCAAGGAATTGTTCGATGAATGAGGTCTTGCCGATGAATCGGGAACAGTTGGCCGCGGCCTATGCGGCGGCCGGCCGCCACTATCACAATCTCTCGCATATCGAGGATTGCCTGGCCGCGCTCGCGCGCGTCGAGGGTCTTTCTGCCGCCGAGCGCGAGACGCTCTCGGAGGCGATCTGGTGGCACGACGTCGTCTACGACCCGACCCGGTCGGACAACGAGGAGCGCAGCGCGGAACTCGCCGAACAGCACGTCCGCACCGAGCTTCGTCAGGAGGTCGGCCGTCTGATCCGCCTGACCAAGACGCACGACGTCGCCGCCGGCGATCGCCTCGGGGCGATCCTGATCTCGATCGATCTCAGCATTCTCGGTACTGATCCCGCACGATATGGCGCCTATGCCGCCGCGATCCGCCGCGAATTCATCCATGTCGGCGAGGACGACTACCGCGTCGGCCGCGCCCGGGTGCTCCGCCACTTCGCGGCGCGCGAGGTGATCTTTCCCGATCCCGACTTCGCCGCCACCTTTGACCGGCAAGCCCGCGCCAATCTCGCGCGCGAGCTGGCGTCGCTGAGCTGAGGCAATGGTGGTGCGTAGGGTGGGTTACCCTACGGATCTACGAAGCACGGCCGATCCGCGCCGGTCAGTGTTGTAGGGTGGGCAAAGGCGCGCTCTTCGCGCGCTGTGCCCACCGTTCCACCGGATGCGTGGAGATGGTGGGCACGGCGCAAGAGCGCCTTGGCCCACCCTACGCCGCGATCCATGCAGCAAGCTCGCGCCACGGCTCCAACGTCCAACTCCCCGACGCCGCACCCGACGGCGACGGCAGCACGAAGATCTCGGGCAGGCTCTCGTCGCGCTGCTGCCGCCCCAGCGAAATCCCGCTCGACGGCCTGCCGTAAAACAGGCTCGCCGCTTTCTTGCTCGTGAACGCAATCGTCCGCGGCCGATACTTCTCCATCTTCGCCCTGAAGCCCGCCACGTCGATCGTCTCCGCCGCGATCTGGTGATCCATCCCCGCGCCCGTCTTGGAGAGATCGGTGAAGCCGATCCCGAGCGCGATCAACTCCGCAAACTCGCCCGGCTGATAACGCCGCGGCGTGATGCCGGCCTCATGGATCGCGCGCCAGAAGCGGTTGCCGGGATGGGCGTAGTAGTGCCCGAGCTCGGCCGAGCGCGTCGAGGCGGCGGTGCCGACGAAGACGAGGCGGAGGTTGGAACGGAGCTGGTCGGGGAGGCGGTGGAGAGAGGGCTTGGGCATCTTAACTGATGGCTACCATCTCCGCTGCTTTGATCCTATACCTCGGCGATGACCCGCGAAGAATTGGTTGCCGCCTACGCGGCGCCCGGCCGCCACTATCACAACCTCGCGCATATCGAGGATTGCCTCGCTGCGCTCACGAGGGTGGACAGTTTCTCTGCGAACGAGCGCGAGATCCTGACGGAAGTGATCTGGTGGCACGATGTCGTCTACGACCCGACCCGGTCGGACAATGAAGAGCTGAGCGCGCAACTCGCCGAACAGTACGTCCGCGCCGATATCGCCCACGAGGTCGGCCGCCTGATCCGCCTCACCAAGTCACACGAGGTCAAGCCCGACGATCGCCTCGGCGCCATCCTGATCTCGATCGACCTCAGCATCCTCGGCGCAGAGCCGGCACGCTACGACGCCTATGCCGCCGCCATCCGGCAGGAGTTCATCCATGTCAGCGATGCCGATTACCGCGCCGGCCGCGCCGCAGTGTTGCGCCGGTTCGCCGCCCGCCCGGTCATCTATCCCGATGCCGGCTTCGCCGCGAAGTATGATCAGCGCGCCCGCGACAATCTCGCGCGCGAATTAGCGTCGTTGAGCTGAGCAGCGTAGGGTGGGTTGGCCGCTCACAAGCGCGGTCGTGCAACACGCGCCGGCGCAAGGCGTAACCCACCACTCCTGGAGAGGCTCTGGATGCCAAGCGGTGGATTACGCTACGCTAACCCACCCTACGGGATCGCGGCATTTCTTCGTTCGTCTGAGAGAACAAAACGATGGGTATCAGAGCTTTCGTGTTCGATGAGCGTGCTGCACCGGAGCATGTTGACTATCACGATTGGATACAGCGAGAAATTGAGGGCGATCCAAGAGGCGATTGGAGCAAACCGGAAACGTCGTCACCTCCATTGCGGAAGTGGTTCGACGACATGCGTAGTTCCTTTCCGTTGATAGGGGATGCGCATCCGGATGACGCTTTCGGTACGGAGTATGGCTTCTACAAGAATGCAATCGACGTTGTCTTTGCGAGTTCCGTTGGCGAAGAGGCGGTCCTACGGGCTTGGAAACTTGCCGACAAGCATGGTTTGCGTCTCTCGGTCGGCGGTGAGTTGCTGCCTCGGAAGGCGCCGAAGACGAGCAGCGACTTCCACGTTACGGCTCTGCATGGCAGCCGACCTGATACGCTCAGGGCAGTGCTTGATGTTTGTTTCGTCGTTTTTGACCCCGATATCGCACATGTTGCTCCCAGCGGGGCAAGGATGTGGGTCCTCGAACAACTTCAAGCGGCGCCGTGGAGTAAGGATCGATCGATCTTGACGGGGGATCGGTTACGACGATGGCTCGATCAGTATGAAAGTCGAAATCTGGATGAGTTGGTTTCGGAGATGCGTTTTTATCGTGATCTGATTTTCATGCGCGTCGAGAAGAGGAACAGCAGCTCGATGGTCTCACCGACGATGGAGCTCGCGCATAAATTTAGCTTGCCCTTAGAAATCTATGTGGACATCGCATAGGGGCCTCTCCGGCCAAAATAGATGGCCGGGCTCTCGCCCGGCCTTTGCTTTCCGATGGATGCCCGGTCAAGCCCGGGCATGACGGGCGAAGACAAGCTCACAGCACCCGATTGCTCTCCTTCACCTTCTCCGCATCCAGATACACGCTTGAGCCCATCTCCTTGAACTTCGCGCTCATCTGCTTCATGCCGTCCTCGGCCGTCCCGCTCAAGGACATGCCGATGCTGTTCGGGTCGTTCAGCGTCGCCGCATAGTCCCGCACATCCTGGGTGATCTTCATCGAGCAGAACTTCGGTCCGCACATCGAGCAGAAATGGGCGACCTTGTGGGCTTCCTTCGGCAGGGTCTCGTCGTGGAAGTTTTTCGCGGTGTCGGGATCGAGGCCGAGGTTGAACTGGTCGCTCCAGCGGAAGTCGAAACGGGCGCGGGAGAGGGCGTCGTCGCGCAGCTGTGCGGCCGGGTGGCCCTTGGCGAGATCGGAGGCGTGGGCGGCGATCTTGTAGGTGATGACGCCGACCTTGACGTCGTTGCGGTCGGGCAGGCCGAGATGCTCCTTCGGCGTGACGTAGCAGAGCATGGCGCAGCCGAACCAGCCGATCATGGCAGCACCAATGCCTGAGGTGATGTGGTCATAGCCAGGCGCGATGTCGGTGGTCAGCGGTCCAAGCGTGTAGAACGGCGCTTCGCCGCATTCCTTGAGCTGCTTGTCCATGTTGATCTTGATCTTGTGCATTGGCACGTGGCCGGGGCCCTCGATCATGACCTGGCAGCCCTTGTCCCACGCGATCTTCGTGAGCTCGCCGAGCGTCTCCAGCTCCGCGAACTGCGCGCGGTCGTTGGCGTCCGCGATCGAGCCCGGGCGCAGGCCGTCGCCGAGCGAGAACGAGACGTCATACTTGCGCATGAGGTCGCAGATCTCGTCGAAATGCGTATAGAGGAAGCTCTCCTTGTGATGCGCCAGGCACCACTTCGCCATGATCGAGCCGCCGCGCGAGACGATGCCGGTGACGCGGCTGGCGGTGAGGTGGATGTATTGCAGGCGCACGCCGGCGTGGATGGTGAAATAATCGACGCCCTGCTCGCACTGCTCGATCAAGGTGTCCTTGTAGAGCTCCCAGGTCAGCTGCACGGGATCGCCGTTGCACTTTTCCAGCGCCTGGTAGATCGGCACCGTGCCGATCGGCACGGGCGAATTGCGCAAAATCCATTCGCGGGTGGTGTGGATGTTGCGGCCGGTCGACAGGTCCATCACGGTGTCGGCGCCCCAGCGGATCGCCCACACCATCTTCTCGACCTCCTCCTCGACGGAAGACGTCACCGCCGAGTTGCCGATATTGGCGTTGATCTTGGTCAGGAAGTTGCGGCCGATGATCATCGGCTCGAGTTCGCTGTGGTTGATGTTGGAGGGGATGATGGCTCGGCCGCGCGCGATCTCGTCGCGCACGAACTCCGGGGTGATGAAGGCGGGCACCGATGCGCCGAAGCTTTCGCCGTCGGCGAGGGCGGCTTCGGCGCGCTCGAGCTGCTGCTTGCGGCCGAGATTTTCGCGGGCGGCGACGTAGACCATCTCCTTGGTGATGATGCCGGCGCGGGCGAATTCGAGCTGGGTGATCTTGTGGCCGTCGAGACCGCGCAGCGGCTTGTGATAAGCGCTGAACGCGCGCGCGGCCTTGTCGGTGGAGACGCTGCCATTGTCTTCCGGCTTGATCTGGCGGCCCTCATATTCCTCGACGCCGCCGCGCTCCAGCACCCATTGCTTGCGGCTGCGCGCCAGGCCGGCATTGACGTCGATGGTGACGCTCGGATCGGTGTAGGGGCCCGAGGTGTCGTAGACCGGCAGGTTGGGCTCGCCGGCGCCCTCGGAGAGAATGATCTCGCGCAGGGGCACGCGCAGATCGGGCGCGGCGTCGGGCGATGCGAAGATCTTTCGCGAGGACGGCAGCGGGCCGGTGGTGACGGCGGGGACGGTCTTGTCGGGGTTGGAGCGGATGTTCATGGGATCCTCCGTTGAATATGATTATCGCGTCGTCGCGTGCTGTTCGTAATCCTGAGGCGCGAGCACTTGCGAGCCTCGAACGATGGAGCCGGGCCGTCGCCCTTCGAGGGCCGCTAAAGGAGCGGCCACCTCAGGGTGACGGATAATTGTTTGCTCCGTCATTGCGAGGAGCCCTTGCGACGAAGCAATCCAGACTGTCTCCGCAGAGGGATTCTGGATTGCTTCGCTTCGCTCGCAATGACGGGTGGAGAGAGTTTCGGTCACGCCGCCTCCTTCGAGCCGTCGAGCCATTGCCGCACGCGGGCATCGGGGTCGGCGTTCTGCGTGACGTCGGACACCACCGCGATCGAATCCGCGCCCGCGGCAAAGATCTCCGCGGCGTGCTCGAACTTGATGCCGCCGATCGCGACCAGCGGGATGGCGCCGATGCGCTTCTTCCATTCGGTGATCTTCGGAATGCCCTGCGGCTCGAAGCGCATCGATTTGAGCGTGGTGAAGAAGATCGGGCCCAGCGCGACGTAGTCGGGCTTTGCCGCCAGCGCGGTTTCAAGCTCGGCGTCGTCATGGGTGGAGATGCCGAGCGACAGGCCGGCTTCGCGGATCGCTTTCAGGTCCGCGTCGGCGAGATCCTCCTGGCCGAGATGCAGGTATTTCGCGCCGGCGACGACCGCCGCGCGCCAATAATCGTTCACGACCAGCCTGGCTTGCGTGCCCTCAGTGATCGCCAACGCGTCGGTGACGATTTGCAGCGCGTCGGCGTCGTTGAGTTCTTTCGCACGCAGCTGGATGGTGCCGACGCCGAGCTTGGTCAGGCGTTCGACCCATTTCAGGCTGTCGACGACAGGATAGAAGCGATCAGGATACGGCATGCCAGAACGGGGTCCCAACGACAGGGGTGGAGGGGGAGGCGAAGTCGCGGGCGTTCATCAGCCCGGCTTCATAAGCGGTGCGGCCGGCATCACAGCCGAAGCGGAAGGCATTGGCCATCGCGACGGGATCTGCCGCTTTGGCGATCGCGGTGTTGAGCAGCACGGCGTCGAAGCCAAGCTCGAGCGCCTCTGCCGCGTGGCTGGGTGCCCCGATGCCGGCGTCGACCACCAGCGTGATGTCCGGCAGCCGTTCGCGCAGCAGCTTGAGCGCATCGCGATTGGTGATGCCCTTCGCGCTGCCGATCGGAGCGGCCCATGGCATCACCACCTTGCAGCCGGCATCGACCAGGCGGTTCGCAACCGAGAGGTCCTCGGTGCAATAGGGGAATACTTCAAAGCCGTCCTTGATCAGGATGGTCGCGGCCTCGACCAGGCCGACGACGTCGGGCTGCAGCGTGTCGTTGTCGGCGATCACTTCGAGCTTGATCCAGGACGTGCCGAACAATTCGCGGGCGAGCTTTGCGGTCGTCACCGCCTCGCGCACCGTGCGGCATCCCGCGGTGTTCGGCAGCACGGTGACGTCGAGCTCGCGGATCAGATTCCAGAACGCGTCGCCAGTTTTGCCGCCGGCGGATTCGCGCCGCAGCGACACCGTGACGATGTTCGAGCCGGAAGCACGGATCGCGGACTGCATGATCGCAGGCGAGGGATAGAGCGCGCTGCCGATCAGCAGGCGGGAGGCGAAGGTTTTGCCGTAGAAGGTCACCATGGCTTCAATTTCCTTGCAGGCAACAAGCGAGGACCGTCATCCTGAGGTGCGCGCTCTTGCGCGCCTCGAAGGATGACAGCCGCGTGCGTGGGCCATCCTTCGAGGCGAGCCGAAGACGGCTCGCACCTCAGGATGACGACGGAGTTCGTGGCGGCAAATATCACCTCACCCTCCCTGCCGCGGCGTGATGATCTCGATCTCGTCGCCGGCCTTGAGCGGCGTCTCGGCCCAGCGGCTTTTCGGCACGACGTCGTAGTTGAGCGCGATGGCGAAATGGGTGCCCTCGTAATCGAGCTCCGAGAGCAGCGCGTCGACGCTTCCCGAGTTCACCTCGCGCTGCTCGCCGTTGACGATCACAAGCATTGCATCACCTCGTTGTCGATCTGGCCGCGCTCGACATAGGTCAGCGTCAGCTCGGCGAGCGCGGGCGCGATCAGGAAGCCGTGGCGGTAGAGGCCGTTGATGCTGATCCTGCGGCCGCGAATGCCGATGCGCGGCAGATTGTCGGGATAAGCGGGCCGCAACCCCGAGCCGAATTCGACGATGCGGGCTTCGCCGAACGCCGGATGCACGGTATAGGCCGCGCCGAGCAGCTCCAGCGCGGAGCGGACGCTGACGCCGGTGTCCTCGGCCTCGATCGAGGTCGCGCCCAGCATGAACAGATTGTCCTCGCGCGGGATCACGTAGAGCGGCCAGCGCGGATGCATCAGCCGCACCGGGCGCGCCAGCTGCACCTCGGCGGTCTCGATCAGGATCATCTCGCCCTTGACGCCGCGAAGCTCCGGCTGCTCGTCGCGCGCACCGAGGCCGCGGCAGTCGATCACGATGCCGTCAGGGTCCTTTGCGAGATCGTCGACGGTGACGTCGCTTTCGAACTTGATGGTGCCGCCGGCGGCGCGGATGCGCTCGTGCAGCT
>NZ_JALBGZ010000225.1:0-8693 GCF_023006515.1 Bradyrhizobium sp. PRIMUS42 | reverse complement strand
CCCGGCGCAGCAGCATCTCGCGGCGGCGCCCCGACGCCAGCCGGCGCGCTTCCTCGCGACAGCGGATGGCTTCGTCGGCGAGTCTTTCGCCGAGTGTCGTGCTCTGTTTGAAACGACGCCGCTTCAGCATGGCGTACTCCCTCGTAGGAGGAGGCGGGAGAGCAACTGCGTTCTCATCACCGACCGATGCCAAGAGCGTTGCGGTGATGCATGAAGCCTAGGCCTGCCGCGGCGGCGAGTCTGTATCTTTTGATACGTGCCGCAGATTAAATTTCGACGTGATCTGAGCTTGTTGAGCGACTTACTCAAACTGAGTGCGAAATATGACCTAAGTTCACTATCGAACCAAAACGGTCCCTGGTAGCCTACCATCATCACCGGCCGAGGCTCTGTCCGTAGGCGTCGGTGGCTGAGAGACCCATCGTGCTCCCGCCTGCAATGCCAGGGAGCACACCGATGCCGGTGTATCGGCCGACGCCTGTCGACCATGACCAGACAGAATACATGCGCCAGATCGTGCGCGAGGCTCGCGAGCTCTTGAAGCAGCCGCCACCCGATACATTCCTGGGACGCAAGACGATGGACGTGCCTCCGAAGGAGGAGCCGCCGGACGTGGAAGTCCGGTGATGATCTAGTGTGTCAGCACGCTTGCTCTGGTCTGAAGCGCGAGGTGCAGGAATTGGTGAACGCGATCGGCTGGTCATCGGCGAAAGCCTCGCCGTCCACGAAGCCGCGCTCGCGGTACAGAGCCGGCGCGGGCTTGAACGGCGCCGCTTCCGGTCTCGAGGCTGGGCGCTTTAGCTTGGCGCACGAGAGTGTCCCGCAGCCGCGCCGCAGATCATCGAGATAGGTCTCCTGCCCAGCTCCAAGCCGAAACCCCTGTTGAGCTTCAACAGAAGGCAAGAACGTCGATTGACATTGTTCTCCATTTGTTCTATTCATGGGCGCGATTTCAACCTCTGGGCGAACAGCAAAGTCGAATTCGTCCGTCATTTCCGCGGGTCAGTTGATGAGTAACTCGCTTCTCTCTTTGGTCCTATTGAACAATCCCGTAACGCCGGACATGTCTGCGGTCGCCAAGGTCATTCACGCCCGACATCCGGAGCTGGCACCGGAGGCGATGGACGACGGTCGTGCGCAGCAGGCTCAGGCAAACTCGCCGCTCATTCGCTGCGGCAAAGAGCTCGTTGCCGTCATGTCGATGCCGGCACCCGTCCCGGACGATCAGGGACTGTGGGCGCGCGCTGCCACGACGTGGCCGGAGAGCAAGGCCGTGGCCGCCCGGCATCGAGGTCATCTGATTGTATCGATGCTCGGAAAGGGTGAGCAGCCGCTGGTCGCCGCGCGCGTCACGACCGCAGTCATCGGTGCGTTGATTGCGACGATGCCGGAGTGCTGCGGCGTGGTGTGGGCCGGCCGTGTCGCGCGGCCCGTTGATCTCTGGCTCGAAACGTCCCGCGATTCTTTCGCACCGTATCCCGGCTATCCCTTCGGGCTATGGGTCGACATTCTGCCGTTCGGCTCAGGTGTCAAGATCGGCGCGGTCACGATGGGACTATCCGCATTCGTCGGCCGTGAGATCGAGTTCGTGACCGGCAAGCTCACGCTTCCGGCCTTGTTCGACAAGGTGGCGGGACTGTCCATGTATCTGATCGAGCATGGCAGTGTCGTGAAGGACGGCGACACGATCGGGGCAAGCGCGAGCGAGCGCATCCAGGTTCGTTACAAGAACTCCGAGGTGTTTGGGGGGCTGCCGGTTTTTTGCTGTACTGATGATTCCGTGTAAATGGCCGGCGTCGGCACACCGCGCCAGGCTGTATTAGACCTACGTGTAACGAGAGAAGACTGATGGTTGGTTCTCCTCCAGAGAGGCGCCGGGGTAAGGCGAAGGCTCGAAGGTTCTATGTCGTCGGTCTGGCTCGGTTTCAAACGGCGCCGGGATGGGAGATGGAGAATCTCGCAGTTCTCGCAGGCGGACGCCAGGTACTCATTCCACCACCGGGGCGAGGCTTCGTGCCTTTCCCTGAACCACCGCGACTTGTGATCGACAAATCTCTCGGCCGCGCTCCCACGGACTGGGAGCTCTTTCACGACTACCATCTCGTTTCGGACCGTATGAAGAGCCTTCTTGAAGTATTGGATATGGAGGGCGTTCGTTTTGTCAGATGCGAGACACGTTACCGAGACGGCCGTGCGGCACCAACTTATTGGCTTTGTGATGTCGTCAGGGTCCTCGATGCCGTCGACGAAGCGAAATCGGTTCTTGAGATCGAATATCCTACGCCCGGCCGCAAAGTTTACAATCTGAGGGGAAGAAGCAGCCTCGTCTTCAAAGAGGATAGTGTCGGGGCGGCTCATATCTTCAGGCTTCTCTTCTATCCCACGATAGTCTGCGACCAGGTCGCTAAGGATGCGTGCAAGGAGGCGGGCATGAGAGGCATCGGATTTACCGATGCGACCAAGTATTGAACTGATGCGCCGCGTTGTCGATCTTGAAAATCTTTCGTCGAAAGATCCGCCGATCAGAGGCAAGAGCCTTCTTGTCCAGCCGCGTCTCATCGGCAGGATGGTGTCAGGCATTTTGCTGCGTCCGTTGTCGTGGCTGCTCGTTGACACGTCGGGCAAAACACCGGCAGAATAGTATGGTCTAGAGAAGTCGGGCTCGCGAGATATCGCGAGCTTTTTTTATTGCCATTCTTTGCGGCCAGGCGTTTTCCTGGCTGCTCATGCGAAGCCTCGCATCGAGCAATTGCATGGCGCCTCGAAGGCATTGCTGGTTATCAGCTGCCGCCTCGCCCGACAGCAGGGGCGAGCAATCAAGACTGACAATTTAGTTTCCTCCACTCGCATGCGGGCACCGACGTCTGGGGCCGCGCTGATTCATGCCTTGGCGCAACGCAAGAGGCTAGCATGTTCCAGATCCATCACATCTTGCCACAGAGCCTTGCTGGCCACTTCACACTCAAGGTCTTGGGCAATCGTTTCAATCTTAATGGCATCAAGAATTTGATCGATCTTCCATCAAGTCAGGAAGCTGCTCGAGAGTTAGGATCAAGCCCTCATACAGGAGGCCATCTTGCGAGCTACAACAAGATGTTCTGCAAATTTCTCAAGGAGCTCCAGTCGCACCCATCTTTCGCCGCCGCTGAGAAAGGCGATGCTGCTGCTGTTGATCAACTGGATGCCGAGATGAGCAGCTTTCTTGCAGCTGCCAAGCACGCGTTGGCGAGGGGGCATTTGTTTACCAATACGCCTTTGGGAATGACGCCCGAGGGCGCGAACAGGCATATCGATGACTGGCATGAAAATTGGAAAACATATGCCGAAGAGAATCGCGACAGCATTCGGCAGATGCAGGACACTGTTGATCAACTTCATGCTGCCAGCCAATGGCGAGGCGCTCTGCGTGCTCCCATCCTCCTTCCTGACGGGACTCTCAGTCTCGCAGACAAGTTA
The DNA here is from genome assembly GCF_023006515.1 of Bradyrhizobium sp. PRIMUS42. NCBI lineage: Bacteria > Pseudomonadati > Pseudomonadota > Alphaproteobacteria > Hyphomicrobiales > Nitrobacteraceae > Bradyrhizobium > Bradyrhizobium sp. PRIMUS42. The sequence goes on along the minus strand of NZ_JALBGZ010000225.1, from coordinate 5,237 downwards.
GCGATCATAAGGCGCTACTCGCGGGAGAGTCGCACTGATTCACCTATTTCGCAGCACTTCGCAGCTGTTGAACCTGTTCCCGACCGGCCTGGCCTCATTCCTCCAGTCATTGATACACGGGTCCCTCCCTTTATTCCGCCTTTGCCTGAAGATTTGAATCGACCGGAAGGATTGACGCCGGGTCCGCCTCAAACTTATGGGCTTCCCGGTTTGCCTGCCGCCGATCCCCGAGGCTTTGGGCCGCTACCTCCCACTACGGTGTCCCCTCAAGATTCGCTGGTTCTCAGGTTCGATCCGGCTAGCGGGGCTCCGCTGCCGTTTTTCGAGCGCTCCCCGATCCTAGATCCGGACCCTCCTTCGGCCGCCGCGCCGCCTAACGCGCTGTATGGCGTCGCAGCAGTCGCGGCGCTCGGAGTGGTCGCTCCGCAACTCCTCCCGTTGCTTGGAATGTTAGGCGCTGTGGGGCTCGCAGGGACCGTGCCGGCTCGCGCTTCTGGTGCGGAGAGCGGCGCCGGGATAACCGGTGGAGGCGTCTTCTCCACCGGCACAACTCCATACGATCCGCTTGCCTCGAGCAATCCTTCCCCTGGGGCAGGCGGCAGTTCTCTTGGGCTCGCGCCCGGATGGCTGGTTGAAGACAATTCTCCCAAACCAGAACATGCCAGTACGTTCGTAGACCGCTTTGGCAACTGGGCGAGCACGCCAAGCGGCACCATGCCTGCCGAGCATCTGCCTCAAGTTGCGCCCACGCCTGCCGCAGGATCAGTCGCGCCCGAAGATAGCCGGCGCCTCACCCGCGTCAACGAGTTCAACGCGGGCACCGTATTCACATCGGGAAGTGCGCCGATCCCGCATCTGCCATCCACGGAGTTCAACGAGCGGTTCGGCAGCTGGACCGTGCCGACCGCTGACGCGCGGCAATCGCAGCCTAGCAGGCCGATCGGCACGTTTGCGGATGAGCCGAGCTACCTCATTCCGCCGCCCATCTTCGGAGTGGATGGTCCAGGCAATCCGCGCAAGGACGCCGAAGAGTGGTTCTCGCGTTGGATACGGCCGTTGCTTCCGCCGGAGTGAGGACTGATCTCAGAGTAGCGTACGCCGGTTGGCTACGAGGCAAAGAAGACGGGCCGCGCGGCCTCGGCGGCGAAGAAGGCGGTCAAGAAGGTGGGCAGAAGCCGGAAGAAGGTCGAGCACAAGCTGGGGCGCTGATGCCGCTTCCTCAGGCAGAGCAGGACGCTGAGCGTTCCTCTAGCGGACACCGCAGTTTCCCGGACTCCACATTCTACGCCATCTAGGTAGAACTGCGCAGGCCGGGGCTGGCATTTGATCCCAACAACTATTTCAACCGGCAAGGGGCTATCGCGAGATAGCCCCTTTTTAATGCCCTGTGCGCTGTTTGCCCTCGCAAGAATCCTTTCAACTCGGGAACTGCGGCTCTCGCGACGGAATTGGTTTGGTGCTGGCTCGCCGCCGAGCCGGCGGAGCGGCCCCGGCCATACCCCCCAAGCCCCCCTGCCAGCCGGGGCCGTCTCTCCGCCCAAGCGTAGTTTCGGAGTAAGCGTATGCGTTCATCGCCGTCGATCGTCCCGACTGATCGCCTCGACCGGGACATCTATCTGGTGCTTGAGGATTTTGGCGCGCGTGCTGGCTGCGCTTGGCGCGAAACAGACGAGCAAGACACCGACCGCGACACCATCGTCCGCGACTTGCTGTCAGGCCAATACACCTATCCGGTCCGCATCGTCGTGTTCAATGCGATCGAAGGCTACGCGCGCGACGCGACCGGCGAGATCGCCGATGAATTGGCGGAAGCTGTCGCTGAGGACGCCGAGATCACTCCGGCCTTACGAGCCTTCGTGGAAGCCAACGCCACGCGGCCATTTGGACTTCAACTGGCGCTACCGCTCCGCGGAGTGGTTCGCCCACCTTAATGGGCACACCATAGCGATCCGCGCTCCTGAAGGGAGGGGCCGCTAACAAAGTCTGCCAAGCCTAGGTACAGCGCTGATCAACGATGACTTTAGTCGGCTGTTGGAGTTGCGCAAGCCGCGCTTCGAGCTCTGCCTTTTTAGCGACTATCCTTGCGGCGATAATCTCATCGACGTCTGTGTGGAGGGCCCACAATTCATCGATGGACATACTCGTGAGTTGCTGTTTATCCATGATCGCACTCGAACCAGAGCCTGCTGGTCCGTTGACGCGAGGTCGGCAAGCAATCGCCGGTCCCTCGAATATCCCTTATGCCTGTTTTCGTGCCGCCAGATTCAGCCGATCTCTCGTCAAGCTGGCTCCCTGCCTGCTTTGTGCGAGCCTCATCTTCGGCCTGGGCTACTTTCTGTCGAATCTGTTCCAATTCGGAAAGCTTGGAAGCAAGCGCTTCGAGACGTTGGCGCAAGTCGGCAACGCGACTATACATCCGGCCTCCCGGCACTACGGTACACTTGTGAACACTACGACGGCCTCGGCATCTGGAGGTTTCTGGCTCGATGCCGAGGCCGCTTTTCCGCACCGGATCGAAACCAGAGCGGCCGATCAGAATTGCGGTCATCTTCAGTTCCCGCGATTGCAAATGTGAATCGCGAAAAGCGGCGATCAATTTGTCGCCGCTGCCTAACCGCGTGAGTCAGCGGCTCGGCGACACGGCAGACAGATCGCCGGAGCGGCCCTCGCGAACCCTTCGCAGTAGTTCCCGCTTTTCTTGACCGGTCAGTTCGAGCTCTCACGTACTAGCCGGACGACCCTGCGGGCACCGTCCGACACCTCTACAACAGGGTGCGCATCTAGAAAGTTCTCGGCTCGGGTGCGCGTCTTTGTCTGTCGGGCAATCGATCTCGTAAACTGCGCGGGCAACGCCGGACAATCGACCGCGTACGCAACATATCGCATGGCATTTTCCGGGTGCGGAACACTGCATTCTCCTACGCAATTACGGTTCCACCGGCAGAGTGGCTGTGAGAATTGACCCGGTTGCCGCGAGCGCCGGCCGCCGTCTGGAATCGGTCATTCGAAACGGCCGTCTCCCCAAACGGATTAAGGAACAAAATTCAATTGATTTAATTTATTTAATACTATTTAATCGCCTTTACCATTTGGAGGACGCCATGCCAGACCAACACGACGACCGTCGGGAGTTCTTGAAGACCTGCGGCAAGTTCGCGGCGGTGACGCCGCCGACAATTACACTCCTGCTCTCGACGTCCTTGACTTCCGACGCGATTGCGCAGTCTGGCGCGCGCGGTGTCCATCATCACCATCACGGCAACAATGGCAAAGGCAACGGCGGCGGCGACGGCAGTCCTAACGGTAAACCCGACAAGGACCGCTGAGTTGTCACGCATGACTGCTGCGGAGAGACAACAATGCGGGCCAGACGCGGCGACATAGATTGGCATTTCGCCTCTATTGTTGTTTCGCTGATCTGGCTGGCGTTGCTTTCTGCCACGCTTCTCGCGGTGCTTTTGCTTGGGCACCCCTGAAGGGAGTGGACGGCTGTCGCGCGTGAGTTTGACACGTCGGGCAAAACACTGGCAGAATAGCATCATCGAAAGAGTTCGGTTCGGCCCGCGCGGAGCAATCCGTCGCGGGCTTTTCGTTTGGGCCATGATATTTGAAGGATTAGAGATGACAAACATCAGGGGACGCGCTGCTCTGACTGTCACTTGCTGAGCGCGAGCGCCGTCGACTTCGGCGGCTGACCGCGATGGATAAGGAAGGCGCTTTCATCTTAGCCGGAATTCAACTCGACGAACGAAGCTGCCGGGACCGACGCGCCTTCGACTAGCGAGCGCACGAAGGTCCGGAGTCTAAGCCGCGTGGTTTTGCGCCGAAGCTGAACTACTTGGCAGCCGATCCAAACCACCGCGTCAGCGCATCCTCTAACCCGCCTTGGCTCCCGTCTCCCACCCAGGCGACATGTCCGTCGGGCCGCACCAGCACGGCGCGGGGCGCGGCGACCTGGCCGATCGCGGGAAGCTCCCATGGGCCGTCATAGGCGGCGTCGACGACACCGATGCGGTCCGCCCAGGGCGTGACGTCGATGCCGCCTCGCTTGTCAAAATCGAGCAGCACACCCCGCGCGCCGTGCAGCAGCGTGAACAGTTTTTGCTTCTGTCCTTCGACCGTCAGGTCGAGATCGGGCATGCGCCGCCCCAGCAGCGCGTGGCCTTCACCGAGATCATAGCTTATGTCGAGCCCGCTCATCATCGCACCGAAACGTTTGCGCGGCTCGTCCATGCCGAGCAGTTCGGCGATGGTGTCGCGCGCGGCCTTGCGGCCGTCGTCGCCGCGGCGGAGCAGGGCGATTTGCGCCATGGTGTTTTTCAGCACGCGCGCGCCGACCGGATGGCGCTCGGTGGGGTAGCTGTCGAGCAGGCTGTCGGGCGAGACGCGATTGACCACCTGCGCCAGCTTCCAGCCGAGATTGACGGCGTCCTGCACGCCGGTGTTGAGGCCTTGCCCGCCGACGGAGTGGTGGATATGCGCGGCGTCGCCGGCGAGCAGCACGCGTCCGCTGCGATAGGACTCGGCCTGCCGCGCCGCATCGGTGAAGCGGGAGATCCACGCCGGGTTTTGCAGACCGAAGTCGGTTCCGTACACGGCCGCGAGCGCATCGCTGAGGTCGCGCTGGGTGGGCGAACCGGTGCGATCGAGGGTTGCTTCGGTCACGACGACCAGCACGCGCCCGCTCTCGGTCTTGCTGAGGCCGTGGAAGCCGAGCGCGTCGTGACGCAAGCCGAATTCCGGCTCATCGCGCATCTCGACCTCGGCCATGAGGTTGCTGAGCGTCGGATCGGAGCCGGCGAAGTCGATGCCCGCGGTCTTGCGCACCAGGCTGCGACCGCCATCGCAGCCGACCAGGTAATCTGCCTGCAGCGTCTCGCCGCCGGACAGCGTCACGTCGACGCCAGTCTCGTCCTGCGCGAAGCCAGTGACCTCGCGCTCACGATAGAAGGGGATCGCGAGCTCCATGGCCCAATCGGCCAGGATGCGCTCGATGTGGTTCTGCCGCAGCGCAAGCCCGTAAGCGTGCCTTGTGGGGAGGTCGCTGATGTCCAGTTTGGTCCAGGCGAAGCCCGCGAGCTGGACGATCTGTCCCTCGCGCAGGAAGCGGTCGGCGACGCCGCGCTGATCGAGGATCTCGATGGTGCGCGCGTGCAGGCCGCCGGCGCGCGTCTCGACAATCGCCTGATCGGGGCGCCGTTCGACGACGGCAACGTCGACATGAGCGAGCGCGAGCT